>NZ_JBIWGL010000013.1:0-131205 GCF_044763535.1 Lysinibacillus sp. NPDC095746 | reverse complement strand
AGAGTCACAGTGCCAAATGAAAAAAGCGAGGTATTCGACGATTAACCGCTGAATACCTCGCAATGTGAGAAGATATGGACTTTTTCAGTGCCCTCATTCTTTACTCTACTATTTGTAAGATTAACTTTGACAAAAAAAGGAATTAGAACATTACCTTAACGTATGGTTGAGTTCCGTTCCGACTGGGCGCTTTTATTCGTTATCACCAAGAAGAAATTTTCGATTAGAAGAGAATAAATGGAAAGACCGGAGTACCCCAAAATTAAAGAATTATTTTTCACACTAAATTTAAAAAATCAGGACTCATTTTTAATGAGAACCTGATTTTTTACTGCAAATATATTGTTCACTCAAACTAGATGTTAAATATTTTTTAATCTACTTCGTACTTCTGTTAATAAATACAACGAACCCGAGACAATCGTTCTCGATTTGTTTTCTGACTGTCGTTTTAAAAATTGCCCATAATCCTCTAAAATTGCTTTATGAGAAGCGTTCGACAGCTTAAGCATGTTGTGAGCAGCCATCGCACGGGGATTATTGAAATCAACAAAATAAAAACAATCACTTACCTGCTCGAATTGCTGCAAAATCTCTTTTACAGCCTTATCCGCAAGAATACCAATTACAAAAGTAATCTGCTCATTTGGAAACTCTTGCTTAATCGTTGCGATTAATTCTTTAGCACTCGCTGGATTATGCGCACCGTCTAAAAAAATATAAGGCATAATTTCTTCAAAACGTCCTAAAATAGTTGCGTTTTTCACAGCTTTTTGAACAGCTTCTTCACTAACTTGTAACTCTAAAGCGGTCGCCACTTCAAGAAAGGCTGTAATAGCTAGTGCCATATTATTTGCCTGATGAGCCCCCTTCATTGTGCGCGTAAGCTTCGTTACATGGAAGCCATTGCCGTTATGCATATAGCCCTCTCCATCTTGCTCTTGTTCCACATAAAATTGTTGATTTAGTTCAAGAACAGATGCATACTTTTTTTGAGCTTCCTGATAAATTAATTTCTTCGCTTCTAACGGTAGATCCCCAATAATAACTGGACGATACGGCTTAATAATTCCTGCTTTATGACGGGCAATACTTTCAATCGTATTTCCTAAAAAATTCGTATGCTCTAATGCGATACTCGGTATGATTGACACAATTGGTGTAACCACATTCGTACTATCAAGTAAGCCGCCCATTCCTGCTTCAATAAGGGCAATATCTACATCACTAGCGACAAAGTGTAAAAATGTTACAACCGTTAAAAGTTCGAAATCTGTTAGTTTCCCACTTAGTCCGGCAGTCTGCATTTGTTGAAATACACCATTCATTTCCGCTTCTGTAATAGCTTGACCCGCTACTTGAATTTGGTCATGTACGTCCACAATACAAGGAGACATAAATTTACCAACACGTAAGCCATGTTCTTTGGCGATAGATTCTAGCAATGTAAGTGTAGAGCCTTTACCGTTAGTCCCTGCTAAATGCACGACTTGCAATTTGTTTTCTGGATTACCTACTCGAACTAATGCCTCTTCAATCGCAGTTAGTCCAGGTTTAATAACATCATCACTCTGAACATTCCACTTTTCCTTGTAGCTATTCAATTTGGGAATCATCGTTGTTCCCCCTGAAGCCATTGTCGTATTTCAGCTATAAAATACAATGAGCCTGTAATGACGATAACATCCTCATTTATATTTCTTTGGTGTAGCATCGTTTGCACCATTTCACGCCATTTCGCATTATACATTTTGTTCGTATTTGTAGATAATGCAGCTAATTGATCAGCAGGCATAGCATTTGGCAGCTCAATTTGTGTAAATGCAATGGATGTAGCAATACTATCCATTAAAGCAATACTTTTCGCATGATCTTTATCCGATAGTGCTGCATATATAAATCGATAGTTTTGGCGTGGATAGACCGTTTTAAGCGTTTGAATTAGTGCGGTAGTTCCTTCAGAATTATGTGCTCCGTCTAATATAATATTGCCCGGTAATTGTTCAAATCGGCCAGCCCACTGAGCTTTTGCCAGAGCTTGACGAATTGATTCATCTGAAATGTCAATGGCTCCATTCTCTCTTAACGTCAGGATTGCTGTAATCGCAAGGCTTGCATTATTTATTTGATGCTGCCCAGCCATTTTCAATGGGACAGCTACCATCTCCATATTTTCTTTTCGATAATTAAAGTGCTGTATAGTAGTACCTTGTTCAATGTTTTCAACCGTAAAGTTCTTCCCTAAAACAAGACATGGGGCATGACGCTCATTTGCTACCTCTTCGATAACCGTAAGTGCCTCCGCACTTTTAACACCCACTACAACAGGTATATTTTCTTTAATAATGCCCGCCTTCTCAAACGCTACCTTTGCTAATGTATCTCCTAAAAACGCAGTATGTTCTAGTGAAATCGTTGTAATAATTGACATTAAGGGCGTTATGACATTCGTAGCGTCTAAACGTCCACCTAGTCCTGTTTCAATCAGCGCAATATCCACTTCTTGATCCGCAAAATGTTGGAACATAATAAGTGTTACAACTTCAAAAAAGCTCGGAAAGTCACCATCACAATGTGCCTCAATAATCTCAGCAATGTTGTTCATATAGTGTAGAAATTGTTCATCAGAAATTTGAATTCCATTAATAGTCATACGTTCATTAACACGCTCTAAATGGGGTGAAGTAAAGGCGCCAACTTTATAGCCAGCATGTTGTAACATTTCTCTCAGCGCATTCACTGTTGATCCCTTGCCGTTTGAGCCAGCTAAATGGATAGCTCGTAGCCTATCCTGTGGGTTATTAAGAAGTGCTAATACCTCTCGCATTAATACGAGCGGTGCACGTTTATAATCAACTGCCTTTAACGTAAAAATAAAATCTGTACATTCTTGCATCGTTTTAAACAAAAGAAACACTCCCTCTTACTACAATATCTTTATTTTAGTATAAGTAGCGCCCAATACACATATATTTCGAAAAAAACTCTTGTACTTTGAATGAAATACTTTTGCAGTTGTTTGTGCACAAATAGTGCTCCCACATGATTTAATTACTATATGTTTTCACCTAAAACTTTTGTTGCATATCAAAAACAGCGGATGACTTTCGCCATCCGCTGTCCTAATATTACATATTTTTCAGTTCTTCTAAACGTTTTAATACAACCGCATGTTTACTTTCATAATCGGCTAATTTTTCACGTTCTGCATTAACTAATGCTTCTGGTGCTTTGGACACGAATTTTTCATTCGATAACTTACCAGTTACAAGTTGGACTTCTTTTGCCCACTTCTCTAATTCTTTTTCAAGACGAGCAATTTCTTCTTCTAGATTAATAAGTCCAACAAGCGGTAGGAATAGTTCAGCTCCAGTAACTACTGCTGTCATCGATTGACCAGGAGCTTCTAAATTTTCTCCAATTGTTAGCGTTTCTGGATTACAGAATTTTTCTAAATAGGCTTTATTGGCTTCAAGTACTGTAGCCGTTGCTACATCCTTCGCTGAAATGTATAGCGGCACTTTTTTGCTCATAGGTGTATTTACTTCCGCACGAATATTACGTACCGAACGTATAATATCCATTAGGAGCTTCATATTGTCTGCTTCCTCAGCAAAATGAAGATCCGTACGTACAGTTGGCCATGCTGCCACTGTGATTGATTCACCTTCATGAGGTAAGTGCTGCCAGATTTCTTCTGTAATGAATGGCATGAATGGATGTAATAGACGCATCGTTTGATCTAAAACGTAAGCTAAAATAGAACGAGTTGTTTTCTTAGCTGCTTCGTCTTCACCGTATAACGGTAATTTCGCCATTTCAATATACCAAGAACAGAAATCATCCCAAATAAAGTTATAAAGCTCGCGGCCAACTTCGCCAAATTCGTAGCGTTCTGCAAGAGATGTTACACGTTCAATTGTTTCATTTAAACGAGTTAGAATCCATTTATCGGCAACTGATTTTTCACCAGTTAAGTCGATTTCATCAAATGTCATACCTTCCATGTTCATTAAAGCAAAACGAGAGGCATTCCAAATTTTGTTAGAGAAGTTCCAAATGGCTTCTACTTTTTCAGTTGTATAGCGTAAATCCTGACCAGGTGAAGATCCAGTAGCTAAGAAGTAACGCAATGAATCGGCACCATATTGATCAATAACGTCCATAGGGTCTACACCATTGCCAAGTGATTTACTCATCTTACGTCCTTCACCATCACGTACTAAACCGTGAATTAAAACATCTTTGAATGGACGTTGACCTGTAAATTCAAGACCTTGGAAAATCATACGAGAAACCCAGAAGAAAATAATATCATAACCAGTTACAAGTGTGCTTGTTGGATAGTAACGTTTGTATTCTTCATTTGTCTCATCCGGCCAACCCATTGTAGAAAATGGCCATAGTGCTGACGAGAACCATGTATCTAAAACGTCTTCATCTTGTGTCCAATTTTCTGCATCTGCTGGTGCTTCTTTTCCTACGTAAATTTCACCTGTTTCATTGTGATACCAAGCTGGGATTTGGTGACCCCACCATAACTGACGAGAGATACACCAGTCACGAATGTTTTCCATCCAACGAGAATATGTGTTTTCAAAACGAGATGGTACGAAGTTCACTTTGCCTTCTTCATCTTTTTGAAGAGCAAGTGAAGCATCTGCTAGTGGTTGCATTTTTACGAACCATTGTGCTGAAAGATACGGCTCTACAACAGCACCAGAACGTTCAGAGTGACCTACTGAATGTGTATGCTCTTCAATACGAATAAGCACGCCCGATTCTTGTAAATCAGCTACGATTTGCTTACGGCATTCAAAGCGATCCATACCGTTATACTTGCCAGCAAGCTCGTTCATTGTACCATCTTCATTCATAACAAGAATGCGTTCAAGGTTGTGGCGGTTACCAACCTCAAAGTCATTAGGATCATGTGCTGGTGTCATTTTTACAACACCAGTCCCAAATTCCATATCTACGTAGTCATCTGCTACGATAGGAATTTCACGGCCAACGATTGGTAAAATAACTGTTTTACCGATTAAGTGTTGATAGCGCTCATCTTTCGGGTGAACGGCTACCCCAGAGTCACCTAGCATTGTTTCAGGACGTGTAGTTGCAACTTCCACATATCCCGACCCATCAGCTAATGGGTATTTCATATGATAGAATGCACCTTGAACATCTTGATAAATAACTTCAATATCTGATAAGGCTGTTTTTGCAGCAGGGTCCCAGTTAATAATGCGTTCACCGCGATAAATTAAGCCTTTTTCATATAATTGAACGAAAACAGCTTTAACTGCATCGGAAAGACCTTGGTCTAGTGTGAAACGCTCACGAGAATAATCTAATGCAAGACCAAGCTTCGCCCATTGATCGCGAATATGCCCAGCATACTCTTCTTTCCATTCCCATGTTTTTTCTAGGAATTTTTCACGCCCTAAATCATAACGTGACATATTATCTTCACGTAGTTTGGCCTCTACTTTTGCCTGTGTTGCAATACCTGCATGGTCCATTCCTGGTAACCACAGTGCATCGTAACCTTGCATGCGCTTCATACGAATTAAAATATCTTGTAATGTTGTATCCCAAGCATGACCAAGATGTAATTTACCTGTTACATTCGGCGGTGGAATAACGATAGAATAAGGCTCCTTATTACTTGTAGGCTGCGCCTCAAAAAATTTCCCTTGTAACCACCATTCATAACGACCCGCTTCAATGGACTGTGGATCATATTTTGTAGGCATTGAAATGTTTTCTGTCATTTTGACTCCTCCTGTTGACTTAATAATTTTACCGGTGTGATATCGTTCTGTTTTTATGTCTCAGCTAGAGGCACATATACCAGAAGATTGATGAAAATAAAAAAAACTCCTAACGTCTAAAAGGACGAAGGAGTTTAAATTCGCGGTACCACCTTTAATTCCAGCAGAGGCGAGTTAAGCTGCCACACATTTTATCAGAAAAAATGTACTACTCGCTTAAACCTTTTACTACTGGCTCTCAATTCGGTAACGGTGTTTAACCGGCTTTAACTACTGTTAATTCACTAAAGCTGCTCAAGGGCTACATTCAATTAGGTACAAATAGAAACTTTTCAGCTACCGTTTCCTCTCTTAAAATGTACTAATAATTTACTCTTCCCTGTCATAGCATCTATATTCGACTTTTTCACATTGTACCGCAAAATCGTGCATTTTTTCAAGTGATTTAGTCATTTTTAGGAAGCACTACTAGAAAAGGAAGTGAAAATTCAAATGCGACGACGTAAGTATAATCCTTGGCTTTTACCACCATGGTTACGACAATTTCGTTTTTATTGTAAAACGATAATTGTACCAATTTGTGTTTTTCAGTTTATACGTGTCATCATCATTCCAACATCTGGAGATTTCATCATCTTATTGCTCCTGCTACTTCTATGCTATTTACTTTTGAATGAAGTCATTTGAAACACGAACCTTTAGCGGTGTATAATCTTCCGTTAAATCCCAAATCATCGATGGAACTTCATGCCAGGAGCTGGATTCACGGACTACAATATGACTTGAGGATTCCCTCAACATTTTTTTTTGCTCAGCTGGTGCAGTCTTTTCTTTTTTGTCTGAAGCTACTATTGCTTCAGACTTTTCCTTTTTAAATGTTACCGATTTTTCCTTTTGTTCTGATGTTGTTACAACTGTAGAGTTTTCTACTTGTGCCGTAGCCGCTTCAGCTGTAGGTTTTTCTTCTTGTGTCGAAGCCATTACAGCTATAGTTTTTTCTTCTTGTGCCGAAGCAACAACAGCCGCAGGTTTTTCTTCTTGAATCGAAGCTACGACAGCCGCAGGTTTTTCTTCTTGAATCGAAGCTACTACAGCTGCAGGTTTTTCTTCTTGAATCGAAGCTATTACAGCTGCCGTTTCTTTTATAGGAGATCCCTTCTCTATTTGAGCTGAGGCATTGACAGTAACAGGCTGTTTTTCTAAAGCGAATGCTGGCTCAGGCTCATTAAAAATACTTGTAACCGTCCATTCGAGCTGACACATCTGATTCGTCAATTTAGGTCGAACATCCTTTACCATTAAATCTTCAATAGCTGCTTCCTTTGGTAAATCTACATTTAAAGGAACTGCATACTCAAAATAACCAGTATCCCCTTGAATATCGAGCGCATCAATTTGTACTAATTCTTCATCATCAAGAAAAGCTTTCATGTCTTGAAAATCAAAACGAACATGCGCTGTGATATGATAGATACCCATTAAACGTAGAGAATCTTCTAACTGCATCGTCTGCCACCGTGGCATAATTTGTACGTCTGCTATTTCTGTTGGACTGCCATAACCAGGAAAACAAAAAGTTTCACTCATATTCCAAGTTTTCTGTTCGATAATAATCCCTCCCCTTGCATCATATGAAGCTTCGAAGGATAGTATGCTATAGAATTTCGTCTTGGCCTAAAAATATAGCTGTTACTTTTTATTTTCACGAAGATATACAATGCATTCGGATTTTGTATTGTTCCCAAGGGGAGCGCCCCGGCCGTAATGGGAATCAGCCCCAATAATGAGCCTAAAAAAGGCATACTAGAACGTCTAGCATGCCTTTTTACTGTTTATTTCAATTATGTTATGCCTCGGCTATTCGTCTGGAATTTGCTTTTACAAGGCCGATTCCATGACAGTGCTTTGGGCTAACAAAAGTGTTTTGCGCGAAAGCGAAGCGTCAGCGGCAACAGCACTGAGGTTGGTCACTCAGGCGTTTTCACTGGATGTGAAGTTTTCAGCCTGAGTTCCCCTATTTCAGCGAGCGTTTGAACATCCGCTGAAAAAAGTTACCAGCGTTATTATACATTCACCAATTTAATTTTATTTGCTACACGGTCTGTTAACATTTGTGTTGCTTTAGGTACAATCGGCTTAAAGATTGGATTTAAAACTGGACCAGCTAATCCTCCTGCAGTTACTTCTAAGAAGCCTGTCATTTTTGTATTTTCTGCATCAATACTTTCCGCTAGAAAATAACCGTTTCCTGAAAAGTTATCAGAAAGTCCTTTTAATTCGAATGTTACTTTTGTAGGAGCTACCCATTCTAAAATAGTAATCTCTACTTGTACTGTTTTTTTCAGAACACCAACATTGCCTTTAAACGTCCAATTTGAATGTTTTTCATCAATCATTTCATGTGCATTATAACCTGGGACAAGCTTTGCCCATTTTTCCATATCACTGACGAAATCCCATACATTTTCAATTCCTACGGGTACTTCGACCATATGTGTGCCAGTTGCCATATCAATTCACTACTTTCTTTTACGAATAGCTATATTATATACGATTTCGCCCACAATTTGGCTATGCTGAAAGTTATAATTTTAATAAAAATTTTTTCAAACGGAAGCGATCATACATTCATTGTCATTTAACGGATAAAAATGGATCACCAAAACGTGTGGTTGATTTCCGTTCCGACTGGGCGCTTTGTTGCTGCCGCTACGTTAGCACTACGCTTTCGCACAGAGCAAAGCTTCCTGGGGGCGTCCGATGAGCCGCTTCGCTTTGCTGCAGGGTCTCGGGCCAACAGGATGTTGGTCACGAAGGCGTTATCACAGAATGTGATGCTTTTAGCCTTCGTTCCTCTATCGCTGATCCCCAAGGAGTCGCCCAGTCTCCACTCCAATCAACTTATTTACATAGTAGACATTTTAACAAAAGTCATAAACTACTATTGGTGGTGAACTGCAAAAATATAAGCCATTACAGACCAAGGCAAATTACATTAGTAAACAACAAAAAATAGCATGCCAGAAAATATTTCTAGCATGCTATTTTGTAACTGTCTATTATCTTGCTAATTGTGCAAATACTTTATGGAAGGCATCAACTGTTTTTGCGATATGCTCCTCTGTATGTGCGGTAGAAATAAATAAACCTTCAAATTGAGATGGCGGTAAGAAGATACCTTCCTCTGCCATTAGACGGAAGTATTCAGCGAATAATTGCAAATCAGACGTTTTTGCTGATGCAAAATCTATAACATCTTCATTCGTAAAGAAATTAAATAAGATGTATTTACCTTATTCACTCTTAATGAGCAGTATTAATCGCTATAATAGTGTTTTTGTTTTCAATTAACTTATAATTACTACTTCTTATTAAATTCTATTAATTTTAAGTATACAGTAATGGTTACTTTTTGAGAAGTAGCTTTTTAAATAGTAAATAAAAAAAGAGAGCCGACTGCACACTCTCTAGTACTAATTATTAAGCTGTTTCAACCTCATTTTAATTTTATTTGCTAGCGTAATAGTCTCAATGAAAGAAGATTTTTTACTCTCCACTTTGAGGGGAGACTAAAATACTAAGACCACGTTCTTCTCCATAGTCCCACATTTTCACCCAAGGATATGTGTTTTCAGGTAGAATAAAAGTCCGTTCTTCTAATGGATAAATTGTTGACATATCACATTTTGTGCCATGTACCTTGGTTGCTGGATGGATACTTATTTCTCTGCCAGTATCGTTATAATATACAAATTTCAAGTTTTACCCCCTCCATTTTATAACACCTAATACTCAAGTGAATTGCAGCTTTATATGATTTATTTTGAACCTCGTTCAATTCTATATTTCTGCCTGCTAATTTGGGTAACAATGTAATCGCTGACACCTTACAATTTTTCGCTTCATTTATCTAAGTAGTTAATTCCGTGTATACAATTTTCATAACCCCACCGAATTTATACATCACATCTTTATCATGATAGTTAGTCCTCAACTACAATCGAATCAATATATGATGCATAAGTACCATGTCTCCTAAATGACCCAACTCCCCTTCCTCCTTTTTCTCTTATTAATTCTAATATCAGTCTAAACTCCCGTTGCTGCTAATCAAAATCAACTGATATCACTTTTGCCTTACAATGAGAAGTACCCCACATTTCTAGGTGATTAAATTTAATCCTGACGACCATACCTTGATAATCAAACATACTATCATTAGCAATATCTCTTTTCTTTATCCGTATCATATCTAGTTTTTCTAATTTCTCATAATAAGCTTTTTTAACTAAGCTATCATTCTTCAATTCATCAGGAACTTTACTAAAATAGCCTTCTTTAATACTTTCTTTTACAACATCAGGCTTTAGAGATTTTATTAAATACTTATAATCTGTAAACTCTTCTTCACTTTCAATCGTGTGTAAAAACATTCCCAATCCAAAATTCAAATCTTTAAATCTTACCATTCCTTCCTCCTATGCCACATAAAGTAGCTACAATATTAGCTTGTTAAGCTAGCCTTCTACTTCAGAGTATAGTAATAATAGGAAGAAAAACAGAATGTTTAAAAATTTAGTTTTATGGTAAAATATTAACAGGAACAGCACAAAAGTAACATAATAATATGTACCAAATAGATTTCACATGCTAAATAAAAGAAAAAGAGAGCCTACTTCTTGCTCTCTTGAATCAATCCACCCATGCTCCTATTGCCCATGGTCAGCGCTTCTGATACGTCACTAAAGTAATGATTTTACACTCTTAGTGCAACAAAAAAGAGAGCAAGTTTCTG
The DNA here is from genome assembly GCF_044763535.1 of Lysinibacillus sp. NPDC095746. Taxonomy (NCBI): domain Bacteria; kingdom Bacillati; phylum Bacillota; class Bacilli; order Caryophanales; family Bacillaceae; genus Lysinibacillus; species Lysinibacillus sp. NPDC095746. Next base: position 120,636 of record NZ_JBIWGL010000013.1, on the reverse strand, counting down.
CTCTCTTTCAAGTAACATCATGCAATTAATTTAAACGATTTTCTCCATTAGGGAGTATTACATATTTACGAACTTGGTTCAAAGACCTACTAACCTAAATTATACCTTAAAAATCCCTTTACGCTCATTAATATTTAAAGCATAATTAATTTCTTTTATATTTTCCATTAGCGCCCAATTTTTAGAAGACTTTTTCTCAATATCACTTATTACTTGCACAATACTAAGAGGATGTGGATAGAATTTTACAAATAAAGTCATATCATTAGAATCCATTTTTAATGATTCATATACTATTTTATCCTTATTGCTAACTTTATCTGTTCTTCTAACTTCAATATTGAAACCATTAACTTTTCCAAATTTTACATATTTTATAATTATCGCAACATCATATCTCCTACTATTATAAGAAAGTTTTTCTTGCGTTAATTTCTTAAGTATAGCTTCAATTTCTTTTATTTTATCCGAATAATCAATACAATAGTCTTCTATATTAGGTTTAGAAAAAGTCATTAAAAATGACCTATAACCCGCTAGGAAATTAATAATATGCATTTTATTTATATGTAGTTTATCAGATAAATAAAATTCTAGATTTTTCACCCCAGCTAATCTGTATGTGTATTCTTCTGTACTTGCAGATTTTTTTTTCTTCCCATCCAACTTATTAAATGAATGAATAAATAAAAGTATTTATCTTTTTCATTTTATTTCTTGATAAGGAAATTTTATCCGAAATTACATATCCATTTAGGATAATCTTATTTTTTGATTTTATAACTTTCTTTTTATTTATATTCAAATTAATATCTTTTACTATTTTGGATATCTTATTAACAAAAAAATCTTGATGCAAGCTTTCTTCCATTGATGAAAATAACATATCATCAGCATATCTAGTATATTCTACTTTAAATTTTCTACAATAATTTCTAATCCTTATATCTAGTCTTCTAAAAAAAATATTAGATAATTGAGGTGAAGTTACAGCACCTTGAGGTAAACTATCATTCAAAGTAACTATTTTACAAATATCTTTTATTACTTGTTGTTTCTGCTCTTGATTTTCTAATTGAATATACTCATCTAAAACTTTTGCAATATTTATAGACTTTATAGAATTAAAGAAATTTTTAATATCTAATCTGATATAATATTTTTTTCCGCAATGTGGCTTTAAAAAATCTAAGTAGCTTTTTCCCTCTACAAAACCACAAACACAATTCGGAAGAGGTATATTGTTTAAAAAATTTTTCAACAATTTCCTTTGAAGATGGTAAAGTTTTGTATTAGAATTTATAGCACTAATATCTCTATTTTTACCATTTACTTTAATTGTAAAGTTTTGATATACATTGGCTGTTACTACAATATCCTCAATAACTTCTCTTGAATTAAAACCTAATAGATTTTTATAAAAAAAGTCTTCACTATATATCTTCAAAACATAATCCTCCTTAGAAATAACAAAGAAGTAAGCACTCATCTGAAAGCATTGTCTTATGCGCATAAATAGGCGTAAATTTGCCGACGGACACAAATAGTAACATTACTACCTTGGAATCTGTTTTTGATAAAGGTTTGTCAGACCTAAACCAAACTTACAACAAGGTGTCCAGAGTAATTACTTACTCAAAAGACCTTTGCTACTTACTTCAATTTTATTTCTAATACTCTAATTATATCATCTAATTCTGGAAATGCTTGTTTGAATTTCATTTTATTTTTGTCATTTTTTTGAAAGTAGTATTCCAAAAATTCAGATACCCAACCAGATGATTTACCTAACTTCGGAAGTTTTAATGCCATTTTATAACACTCTCGAACTTCACTATTATAAATATAACTATTTATTTTATCTTCATCTAAATTCGTTAAAAATTGAGTCCTACCATCAACTATATGTTTAAGTATCTCTAATCTATAAAAATCATTTTCATTTTTTTCATATACCTCTTTTAGTTTTTCTTTTTTAGGATAACTCGACGACTCACTTAATATCCACTCATAGAAAATATAATAATTATTTGTAGTTATAATAGCACCTTCAATTGTAGTTTCGACGGGATATACGTTGTAGAATCTACAATAAATTTTTAAATGCCAAATTAATTTCTCATACATAGCATCATTTATATAAAAGTTAACGTAATTAGGAATAAATTCCGTTTTTCTAGTTATTCCTTTAATCATATTTCTAAATTTTAATAAAACCCTATAAATTCCATAATAATACCCTTCTTTTTCCTCTATTAATTTATTATTTAAAGGATTATATTCGTCACCTTTTACATGGAATTTTTTATTATCCGAATTATAAGTAAGGATTTTATCCATATCCAGTAATAAAAGATAAGGGATATTCATTTTTCTTTGTCTAGGATGAGATACATCTAGAGTAATATTATTAGAATCATATGCGAATATTTCTATTTCTTCTAATTCAGGATATAATTCTTTTAAGTATTTGTTTGTAAAAAGTTCAAACTCAGTTATTCCTTCAACAAATAAAATACCTTTTGAAAAATAATAACTTGCTTCTCTATCTGTAATTATCCTTTTTTCCTTAACATCTTCAAAAGATTTTACTTTCTTTACAATCGTGTAGTTTTTTTGTTTGATATTTGAAATACATTAACATTATCTTGAACAATAGTAGCCTTCAATATTCTAGATGAGTGTGTAGAAAGGATTGTTTGAATCTTTCCTTCACAAGTAGTTATATATTTTATTAATTGGTCTATGTATGTAGGATGCAGCCCTATTTCTGGTTCATCTAAAATCACTAAAGGTTCTTTAAATTTTTCTTTATGTAATTTACTTAAAACTAAATAAAATATTCTTAAATAGTTAAATGAATTTGAACCAGTGGAATAAAAATCTAAGTTACGATTATTATAATTAAAGCTTTCACCATTAAATATAATTTTATTTAATTGCTTAAATTTCTCATTATTTTTATAAACCTCCATTCCATATCCTAATTTCTCTAGCTCTGTTTTCAATCCAAAGATATTTTGAGTAAACTTATCACCATATATCTTTTTTAACAAACTATCTAATTCTAGAAGAAAATTATTTTCTTCAATACTTCTTTTTTGACCTAAATCACCAATAAGATTCCATATATTTTCCCAATCAAATAATTTAATATTTCTTACATCAATCAAATAGAATGGAAATAAATATTTAATTACTTTTCTCTGTTCATATGTACAATTCCATTCAATTGTATTATTTTTATATTGAATCATTGTAACCTTCACTTCATCTAAATCATCAAGCAAGTCCAAAATATTATTGAAGATATTATCATTATGTTGTGATATTTTCAAAAAATTCGATAGATTATACTTAATTGATATTTTCATATAATCATTGTAAGGATTTTCTTTATCGAAAACATCTGATTCAATATTTTTATCTATCAAATTATCATAGAAATACTTTATGAATTTTTGAATATGACTTTTTCCCGTTCCGTTTACTCCTACTAATACATTTAAATCTTCTAAACTAAGATATATATTACTTAAACTTTTAATATTTTCAAATTCAACTTTTACTATACCCAATCTCATTCTCCTCCCCTTGTTAAATAAACAACTCCACATATTGCATTCTAAACAATCATATTTATCAAGTAACTATTATACTACACAAACAGTAACATTTACTAAATTTTGTTAAATAGCAAAACTCAAAGTTTTAAAGCAAGTACCGCTAATACTCTCTACTCATATGTCACAAAATACATTATGACAACTTCTGACCTTACTGAGAAGAATGAATTAACCTCACTTCACAAGATTACTCTCGTGTCGCTTCATTTTCCTTTTGGTGTGCGTGTAACAGCTAGCTTGGTTTCTCCATTCAACAACATAAAAATATCGGAAAACACCCCCTACCTAAGCCTTGCTATGTAGCGCTCCAACCGTCCGACACATTTCTGACCTTCACTGACCAATGTATCAATTCGACTTCTTTGGGAAAAATATAAAGTCTCTATGTCCCCTAACAAGCCATCTCACGCTCTCATGACTGCTAACTGAACTACAATACCAACTCTAAGTAAAATGTGAATTTTATTTAACAGTACCTTTTAAATCACCTTTAATTAAATCTTGTAAATACCCTACTATTAAAGCAATTAATACGATATCTAAAATCTTTTTAAAATAGATTTGTACCATTTGATATGTATATAGAACAAACTCTTTATTAATTAAATCAATGTGTGATAATAATTTTTCATTTGCTACGGGAAGTGTATAGGTAACAACGAAACTTAAATACAAACTCTCTAAAAAATTTTGAAATTCGATATTATACAATATCGAGAAAAAGAATTGATATCCATAACCAAAAGTTACATCTGGTGCTATAAATACAAGAATTATCATTGCTAAACAATAATAAATAGACTTTTTAGATTTTTCTTTTGTTCTAATCATCCTTTGTAATTGCTTAGTTAGTATTATTAAATTTTCAATCAACCATACTAATAGTATCCCGAACATCAACCAACAAAATATAATTACAATCCACGGATTATTAGGATTAAAATACCTCTCAATAAATTGTGCCATTAGAAGTACACCAAATAAATAAAACATCATTTTTATATTAGATACATATATTTTCACTTCGAATTTCTCTCTGTAAATTCTACTTAATAATTTACTCATAAAAAATGGACTAACTAAAAACAACCACATTAAAATAAAAGCGAAAAGAACCTTATTTAGCATTAGTAATGGATATGAAAGAGATACAACAGCAATTAATAGATACCATACTTTATTATTTTTAAATATTCTGGGATTCAACATGTATTCTCCCATCATAAATATTTGTCAACCGTTCTATCATTGACTGATAAATAGTGCTTATTGATTGTTTCAAGATTTTTGTGACCACTTTGCTTTGCGATTGTTGCTAGGTCTGCTCCTGCTTCGTGCATGGCTGAAATTTGTGTCTTGCGTAGTGTGTACGGTGCAAACCCTAGCCACTTGTGAATTGACTTTCTGTATGCTGTATCACTAATTTTTGTGTTGTGATATTTATTGTATCTATCAACTTTACCTACTAGGTAACTTTCTTTAGATAGACCATATTCTTTTATGTAGGCACGAATAGTGTTCACACATTCAAGCGTCAAGCGCTTAGATTTCCACTCGCTCTGTTTCTGCATGTAAACATTCACTGAACAATTATCTAAATTAATATCTTCAATTTTGATATTTATCATTTCAGATGGGCGACATGCTGTAATCAGATTGAACAAGGAAATGGCTTTGGCTCTTGTATCTAATTTTTCAATCAGTGCCATGACTTCACTTTTCGATTGTGCCGATTGACCTTTCATCAGCTTCTGCTTTGCATAGGCAGTATGATTGTATTTTTGTCTTAGTAGGGCAATGCGCTTGTTTTGGTCTTCTGTTTCAATCAATCCATATATATTGACTAAGAAGTGTTTAATCCCTGCTGAACGCTTGTTGAATGTACTTAGTTTAAGACCTGTTTCAATCGTATGTAGCAAATATTTTTCTAGTGTTTCAAATGATATTGGTTGTTTCATCTGCTCTGCATAATGCATGAAGCGATTGAAGTCTCCTTCATACATTTTTGACTTCTTATCTATCTCCTGTTGGATAGCATCATTTACTTTCTTATCTTCTATGATTGATTGAACTTGAATTAATTCTCCCATGACCGCACTTCCTTTTTTTCTTATCTTTGTAAATTTATAGTACCATTCTCAAGTTGCGATAAGCAACCTTTTCGTAATTTGATAACCATTCTCATAGATGTATTTCTTGAACGAGAATCAACCCACTCTCGTCAGAAACGTATGTTCTTAATGTGAATCTTAAATGGAATCAGTCACAATTTAATCAATGAAACATTTTTATTTATGTATTGCTGCTCTTTCAACTATTTATCCATTGGAGCAATAATTGGGGTTTATGCTGTGTTTTATCATGGATAAGCCAATGGTTAGATTATTGGAGGTTTAGTCCTTATCGTATCGTGAAAGGTAACAAGGTTGTGATTCAATTAGACATACGCATAAAAAGTAGAATGAAATATTATCATGTTCAATTTGTACAAATAAAAGACACACTACAATTAAGTAATGTGCCTACTCTACATTATATCTACTTCACTATAATTCTAGTTATTTCTTCGGTTGCTTTGTACTATCAACATATTCCCATTCCTCAGTAACTTCCATACTACCTCCAAGCGAATTAATGAAATCTCGTGCTAATTCGAATGCTTCTTTTTGTGCATCATTAGTTGACTTAATAGTATTAATATTTACTAAAGATTCAATTTTAGTTCTTTCTTTATTCAAAAATGTAAAAGAATAATTACTTCCACTACCTTCAGCATTTTCAGTAGTTATAGAGAATTCATCAGTTTCTTCATTTTCAGAAACAACTTTATAGTCATAAACCATCTTAGTTCCATTAATAACCGTAGTAAAATTCTGCTTGTCAATATAATAATGTGTTTCCTTTCCATCTTCATCTATACTTTTCCAATGACCAAGCAGGGAACCCTGTAAAGTTTCAATATTTCTACCGCTACATCCTGTTATTATCAATAGTATAGAAATTAATAAAAATAAAAGATACGCTTTTCTCACAAATCATTACACTCCTTAATTATCCAAGTTATATAAATATATCATTAATAATAGTATTTTGGAATCAAGTTTTGATTTTTTCTATGATTCTTTATCTTCAATTTAAAATAAAATACTAATAATATAAGAAGAAGCACAACAATTAATGCTGTGCTGAAAGAAAATCATATATGAAATCCTTTGAATCAAGGTAAGCCTGCTCAATATCATCCCTGCAAGCCTTGAAATGCTTCCTGTGAGTGTTCCATTTGCTTTGATTGTTTAGCATCATACGGACATAGTTTTCATTTTCTACGGCTTTGGCTTGCTTGATTAAGTCATTATGTGACTGTGTGCCTGCTGTTGTTGCTACTGTACGCTCGTGAAAATATGAGTAAGTTAAGCAGGGAATGAACATTTCCTTTTGCAAACGTTGAAAGATTGTGATTCAAGTTACATAGTCCTTTTGTTAATGCCTTCACTTACTCATAGTATCGCTCCTAGACCAATAGAAAAGCGATAGAGTGTGTTTCCCCCTACCGCATGATTTTAATTCGATTCTCTTAGCAAAAATCGCCTTCGGTAAACCCTCTGTGAATCAACCTGATAGCAATACATGCAACCAAGTATGCACTAGCTAATACTCGAGTCATCTGAGCGCTGATTCAATCTCGTTAGAAGCAAGCCATTCTACAAGCTTCCTCGGGAATATGCTTATACAAACAATTGTCTTCAGCTACGAAAATATCATACGAATGGAAATCGTGTTCAAACGAACCGCCAAAGTCTGCTATTTCAACTATTCCAACTAGTTCATTGCCATTGAATGTGAATATGACTTTTTCGCCCAAATTAAATTTCATCGGGGGTAAATTCCAGTTTCTTGACATATAAATCACTCCTTCTTATTAAATTTTGTGAGTAATAACCACTGTTTGCTCTTGAACCTTTTCCTCAAGTAATGCTTTTTCTTTTTGTTCAGCAATCCATTGCTCAGCACGTTTAATAGAGTCTTCAATCATGTATGAAGCTATTGTAACCTGTGATTTCAATTGTTGTTCCATAAGATTGAATTGCTCAATATACTTAATCTTGAATTGCATTGCTTTCTTCCCTGTGAATCCCATTGCTAATAATGTGAACCCATCACGATTCATATAGAACATTGGATACTCTCTACCTCTGTCATTTTGATATGTGTCTTCATGGAAGAAGTTTTTCACTCCCAAATTTTCGGTAGCGAGATTTTTAATAGCTTCAATCAAATGGTCATGACGCTTACCAAACGTTTCAGCAACCTGCAATGAAGTTGTCACAGCTTGATTATTTTGGATAGTTACGATTTCATTTATCGTTGGTTGTTCTGCTTTAGTTTCTACAACAACAGGAGCAATATCATCACCTGTATTAGCTATTACTAAGGTTCACACATATACTATTACTACCATACCATTACTACTCTATACATACTATCCCACTCCCTCGCTGTACTGCTGTTAAGGGCTAGAAGTAATAATACATATAAGTGGAATCATCATGTCTCATTCTTAAGTTGAGATTTCATTCTACTAATTGTTCGTGGATGCACACTTAGCAGTTCTGCAAGCTCATTGTTCTTCAAATGTGGCTGTTCCAACATTAACCTAGACAGAACATAAAGGCGTTCTTTAGCATTTTGTTTTCTATCAGCTTGATACTCCTCTTTAGGACGCACACCCTCCTGACGCCTTTTAGCTTCCTTTCGCTTTTTCTCTCGTTCTTTTTTGACTTGCTTACTAATAATCGTTGTAAGCTGTCTTTGCTCTTCTAACGTGATATTCAACTCAACTATCAGCGTATCATTAGTCTTCTTATATGCTACTTTTCCTACAGAATTAATAGCTCCCCTAACACGTGATTCAGGCAACGGCTTGTAGAAGTTGGAATTAATTCTTTGAAGGTTACGCTCAATTAACTTATCTTCCATACCTAATGCTTTGGCACATATCGCATAATTGAACAGTAGCGTCTTTCGATTAACAACAGGTTGAATTTCTATTAGCTTTTCAAAGTCTGCTAAGCGTGCTTGGTTTAAGCTCTTCTCAGTTAGTACATGGTTGACACCCTTCTTCTTTAGCTTCTTGTCATCCTCTGCTGACGGTAACACCACTACCTTTTCATTCTTCCTCACAGAAGGAAGCACTGGCAATAGGAACTCCTTCATTTCTCCAATTGAGTAACGAGCATCTCTTAAATACTCTGCTCGTATAATTCCACCTGTTCTTGAAGAAATGCTTCCTGCTAAACGAAACACCTGTGTTACAGATTTAGCTTGTCTATCAGCATTAAGGTGACTAAAGCGATTAAAGATTTCATCTTGCATACGAATCCATAATTTTAAATATGTTTTATATACCATGAACTCCATTAACCAGATTAGCTGTATGCCTCGCCCACTATAAATGATGATATTTGGTGTAAGTATTTCTTCATTAGCTATCATTTCATCAATTTGGTAGCGTGCCTCATTTACATCAATTCCGAGCTTATAGCAATCCAAATCTGTATATAGTGCATTAAGCCGAACACAGTCTTCTGAGCGTCTATGGTAACTTTTAAACGTGTTCAGAGAAAAATATACATCTTCTCCTAACCATTCTCCTTTTGGAATTAGCATATAAAGTTTATTACCAATCTCACTCTTATTGCTGATAACATCTCCATCCTTTAGTTGCATGAGCTGAACAAATCGTTTGTTCTCTCCATGAACTTTACGCAATAAGGTCATTGCTGAAACCACACTTGGTCGTTTGTCAAAAAAATTGTAAGCAAAGTGATACATTTTAAATCTTCCTTTTCCTAAATTATCATTTAGGTACTCGGAGCCAACAAAAAAGGTAGACAACACCAATCAGACCTTCTCATCTCTAAGAAAAGTCCAATTTAGTATTGTCTACCACTGCATGTTAGTAGACTGTTATAGGTTTCAAATAATATAGCCTTTAAGGCTCAGTTAATATTTAGGTTTCATTGTAAATGTAAAGTTTCATATAATGGCTTCAAGTGCCTAGAATTAATATTATACTAGACTAATAAACTCTTGACAACTATTTCTAATCCCTTTTAACATGAAGCCAGAGTTGAGGACAACGGCTTGGTGCAAAAATGACTGCCTATGTCTCAGAGACAATTAATCTTGAATCTATGACATAGACAGCCATCGCAACATGAATCCGTCATTTGAGGAATCCGTTTATGTATGCCCTTGTTAAATGCGCTCTCTCGAACAATACATCTACTAATCTACTTCTGCCCCCGATAGTTCTTGTAATCCTTATATTCACCTTCTGCAAATATCGTAAATGCCTATTCTACTGTTGTGAGAAACTCGGCAACAATTACAATGTGTGATGTATCCTGCGTAGCCGTAGCCACTCAGACCTTCCACTCCTAGCCGTTATTGGTCGCTAACACCATTCACACCCAAAGCGAAACAAGGAACTCTTATAGAGGGTGCTAGACGTTTGTGTGCGATGGGAAGGTAATAACCTGACCATATTTTATTTTGATTGGTGTTAATGGGCAACCACCAAAGAGCCAACATGACCTCATGCTACCTAAAAAAGACAATAGGAAACTAGACCTTTGCATTTCCACTTTTTTTGAAGTAAAATGAAGGCATGTAAAACGCTCATATTTAGTTGTATTTGTCGTATGGCTAAAAGCGTTGGAGGGTAGCATTGCGAGTGCTAACCCTCTTTTTTTGTTGCTTACTTCTCTAAAGCCTTAAAATATTGAAGCATGGCTTGTACATCATCTTTTTTCAATGTCATTCGGCTTACATTAAATTGCCTACCATCGTAAAGCACCGTATCTTCCTCAAAGGATACTGATTTAAATTCAGGATTGTATTGTGCTGTAATTTGACGCATACCATTTAAAGTTTCATGGATAATTGTTTTCATATGTTTCTCCCCCATCCCTATACGTCTAAATCGTTTAATGGATTATGTTTATCATTTTCTTTTTTTAACTCGTTACCCCACATAGCAACATACCTCATACTTGTTGAGATGTCGGAATGGCGCATTAACTTTTGGATAGCAAATACTGACATACCACTCATTGCAAGTCTGTGACAAAACGTATGTCTAAACGTATGAGGGCTTACTCTTACATCTTTAAAGTTCATCTTTTCTTTTAAATTCCTAAATACTAGAGTCATAGAGTTTGATGTCATCGGTGTGTTATCTCTATTTAAAAATACATACTCATTGTCATTACCAAAATGTTGGATACAAAATGAGCGATAAATACTTAATTCTCTTACTAATTTCTCAGTCAAGAAGACCGTTTCATATCTACGGTTCTTACCATATACATTCATGGTCAAATTTTTCACATCAATATCAGACCATTTCAACATGATAACCTCTTTTTTACGTATTCCTGTACCGAGCAGTAAAAGTATAAGCATATACCCACGATAACTTGAGTAGGATAAGTCTCTCCTCCGCAAACTGCGATAATAAGCGAGCATTTGATAAATCTGTTCATCCGTAAAAACTTCAATTTTAACGTCTGTTTTTTGCAATTTAACTTTTTTAGTGATACTTTCTTTTACTATTTTTTCATCAACTAAATAGTTGTAAAAGGCTCTTATACGCAAAATGATTGAGTTGATTGTATTAGGTTTATTACCTCTCTCTTGGCATTGCATAAGATAATCACGCAAATGTACATGAGTTACGTCCTCAACATTAATTACACCCTTTTCAAGGCAATATTCAATAAATGGATAGAGTAAATATCTATAATTCTGCACATTTGCCTTAGTTGTGTTATTGAATCGTCTATCTGCAATAAAGTCCTCATATGCAAATTTTAAAAGCATACAAAAAACCACCTCCTATCAAATGTTAGAATTGATAAGAAGTGGTTACTAATTTGTTAATTGATTGAGAATTACACTACTTCATAAAAGGAACGTATTTTCGCTCTCCTATTATCTTGCTAATTGTGCAAATACTTTATGGAAAGCATCAACTGTTTTTGAGATATGCTCCTCCGTATGTGCAGTAGAAATAAATAAACCTTCAAATTGAGATGGTGGTAAGAAAACACCTTCTTCTGCCATTAAACGGAAGTATTCAGCAAACAATTGCAAATCTGACGTTTTTGCTGAATCAAAATCAATAACATCTTCATTCGTAAAGAAGAAACCTATCATTGAACCAGCTCGATTTACAGTATGCGGAATATTGTATTTCGTTGCTGCTTCACGGAAACCAGACTCTAATTGATCTCCTAGCTTTTTGAAGTATTCATAAGAGCTATTATCAAGGCGAGATAATGTTTCATAGCCTGCCGTCATTGCTAATGGATTCCCTGACAATGTTCCAGCTTGATAAATTGGACCAGCTGGTGCTACCTGCTCCATAATTTCCTTTTTCCCTGCAAATGCACCGACAGGAAGTCCACCGCCAATTACTTTTCCTAATGTTGTCATATCTGGTGTTACATCAAAATAACCTTGTGCACAGCCATAGTCAACACGGAAGCCTGTCATAACCTCATCAAAAATCAACAATGATCCATGTTCCTTTGTTAATTCACGTAAGCCTGGTAGGAAGCCTGGTAGTGGAGGTACAACACCCATATTTCCTGCCACTGGCTCAACAATTACTGCCGCAAGCTCTGAACCAAACTTTTCGAAAACTAGTTTTGCTCCTTCTAAATCATTGTACGCTACTGTTAACGTATTACGTGCAATATCCGCTGGGACACCTGGGCTATCAGGTAGGCCCAATGTAGCTACCCCTGAGCCTGCCTTAATTAGTAAGGAATCTCCGTGACCATGATAAGAACCCTCAAATTTCAAAATTTTATCGCGTCCTGTAACACCACGAGCCACACGTAAAGCAGACATCGTAGCCTCTGTACCAGAAGACACGAAGCGTATCATTTCCATACCAGGAAGTCGGTCTAACACTAATTTAGCTAATCGATTTTCTGTATAGCTAGGTGCTCCAAACGAAGAGCCTTTCGCTGCTGTTTCTGCAATTGCTTGTACAACTTCAGGATGTGAATGACCTAAAATAAGAGGTCCCCATGATAATACATAATCAATATATTCATTGCCATCAATGTCTTTAATAATAGCACCGTGACCTGATTCCATGAAGATTGGATCCATATTTACGGATTTGAATGCACGTACTGGGCTACTAACACCACCTGGCATTAAGTTAATTGCTTCAGCATAAGCCTGTTTTGATTTTTCGTAAGAACGCGTCATTTATTTCTCCTCCAACCAACGTGCAACATCTTTAGCATGATACGTAATGATTAAATCTGAGCCTGCGCGTTTCATGCTAAGTAACGTTTCAAGCACTACTTTTTTCTCTTCAATCCAGCCATTAATAGCCGCTGCTTTGATCATTGCATATTCACCAGAAACGTTATACGCAACAATCGGTAATGTATAGTTATTTTTCACATCACGAATAATATCTAAATAACTTAGAGCTGGCTTAACAATTAAGAAATCTGCACCTTCTGCAATATCCGACTCTGCTTCACGGAATGCCTCCATCCGATTCGATGGATCCATTTGGTATGATTTACGATCACCAAATTGAGGCGCACCATCAGCAGCTTCTCGGAATGGACCATAGTAGCTAGATGCATATTTTACGGCATACGACATAATCGGAACATTTTCAAAGCCTGCTTCATCTAGACCTGCACGAATGGCAGCCACAAATCCATCCATCATATTGGAAGGAGCGATGATATCCGCACCGGCTTTTGCTTGTGATACTGCAGTACGTGCTAAAATATCTAATGAAGGATCATTTAAAATTTGATCGCCTTCAATTACGCCACAATGTCCGTGATCTGTAAATTCACATAAGCATGTATCTGCAATGATTAAAAGCTCTGGGTAGCGAGCTTTAATAAGTCGTGTTGCTTCTTGCACAATACCATGATCATGGAATGCACCAGTTCCGACTGCATCTTTTTCTGCAGGTAAGCCAAATAAAATAACCGCAGGAATACCTAAAGCAACAACTTCATCAATCTCAGCTTCAAGTTTATCTAAAGAAAATTGAAAAACTCCCGGCATAGAAGATACTTCATTTTTAATATTTTCGCCTTCAATAACGAAGATTGGATAAATTAAATCTTCTTTGTGTAAGTATGTTTCTTTTACCATTGATCGTATGGCAGCATTTGCACGCAAACGACGATGTCTTTGAAATTGTAATTTTGTCATTTTCTTTCTCCTACTTTCGTTATTTCCTCGATGACTGCTTGCATTGTATATACGCTCGGCATAACATCCACAATAGCACCGTGATTCAAAATAGCTGCTTCTGTAATATGACCGATTACAGCTACACGTACTGCTTCCCAACCAATTACCGAAGCTACATCCTTGGCGTAGACGTCAACAGCGGAAGGACTAGCAAAAATCACTGTGACATCGCTATTCGCGCGGATACATTCAATCAATAATTGCTTTTGGTCGTGTCGCTCAATCGTTTGATATACTGTCCATTCCTTCAATTTAAAGGGCAACCCTTCCTTCAATGTCTTTTTCGCTTTTTCTCCACGAATAAATAGACATGTAGGATTGTTACCTGCTACACTAGGAAATTCTTGAACAAATACATCTGCACTAAATATAGAAGGCATAAAACTCACATGGAATCCTAGCTGTTCTAGGGCTGTAGTAGTTTTAGTACCAATAGAAGCAATTTTCCCTGGAAAATGCGCTGCATTTACGCTAAATCGGCGCATCTTACTAGCAAAAGCTTCTACAGCATTTTGACTCGTAAAAATGAGCCATTCAAATTGACGCGCTAACTCTAGTTGCATATCATCATTTCTATTGATTAGCTCGCAAGTTTCTATCAATGGGGCAATTACTGCTTGGCCACCTAAAGCTGTAATATCATCTATTATTGTTGTTGTTTTAGATGTACCTGTCAAAATAATAGTTTTACCTTCTAAAGGTAAATTATTTTGCATCTTGCTCTGCCTTTACTCGTTGAATTAAATCAAAAGCACCTTGCTTCGTTAAAATTTCAGCAAGTTCTTTTCCAACTGCTTCCGCATCAGTGCCCACAACCGTTTCCTTATAAACAACTGAAGCATCTGGGGCAGCAACAAGTCCAGTTAATGTAATTTCTTCCCCATTAGACTTTGCGTATCCTGCGATAGGTACTTGACAGCCTCCATCCATAGCAGCTAGGAAAGCACGTTCTGCATGCGCTTCTTGCCATGTAATGCTATCTGTTAACTTACCTAATTCTGTTAATAGCTCTGTATCGTCTCCACGACATTCAATACCTAGAGAGCCCTGTGCTACTGCTGGTAGACAATCTTCAACAGGTAAAAACTCAGTAACTACATCATCGCTCCAGCCAAGGCGTTTTAGTCCCGCTGCTGCTAAAATAATAGCATCGTATTCATCCGTTTCAAGTTTAGCTAAACGTGTATCCACATTTCCACGAATCCATTTAATTTCTATATCCGGACGGACTGTTAAAAGTTGAGCACTACGACGAAGAGAACTTGTCCCAACAACAGCTCCTGCTGGAAGATTGGCAAATTTCACATGTCCTTTTGAAATAAATGCATCACGCGCATCTTCACGTGGTGGAATGCAGCCAATTACTAATCCTTCAGGCAGTACTGCAGGCATATCCTTCATAGAATGAACAGCAAAGTCTATTTCTTTGTCGTAAAGTGCTTGTTCAATTTCTTTTACAAAAAGCCCTTTACCACCTACTTTAGATAGCTGCACATCTAAAATTTGATCACCTTTCGTCACAATTTCTTTCACTTCAAATTCAAATGGTACACCAGCAGCTTTTAACTCATTGATAAACCAATTTGTTTGAGTTAAAGCTAGCTTACTTCTCCTAGAACCTACAATAATTTTTCTCAACAGTCTCCAACCTCTCTTCTAATACCATAAATGGAATCGTGATAAACTACTTCCTAAAAAGAAGTTAACAACAACTAATAGGTAAGCGTATATATGTACCCACGCATAAGTTGTCCCTGTCAGCTTACTTTTACGATTCGCATACAATATAAAGCAATACAAAATTAAAATAATAAAGGACCCAATAATCTTCGCATCAAAAATTGAAAAACTTTCTAGCGTTAGTAGTGCCCATTCAAACCCTAAAACTAAACTTACAAATAGCACTGGAATAGCAATGAAAAATGATACATTCATCCAGTTACTCGTCTGCTGTAGTGATGGTAACCTTGTCCATAAATGTGACCATTTTTTCTTTTTTAGTAAACGATATAATACTAAATACAATATCGCAAAAACAAATGTTAACGAAAACATTGCATACGATAATATTGCAAATGATATATGAATAAAAAGCAATTCCGAAATTAAAGTATCGCTAACTACTCCTGTTGACCGTTTCGGCATAAAAGTAAAGATACTAGCGAATAAAAATCCTAGTATATTAATAATAAACACCGGTAGATCAACCCGTGCAATACAGTGCAAAATAATTGATAATGTCACGAGCAACCAGGAATAAAAGAGAATCCCTTCTGACAACGATAAAATCGGAAAACGCTTCGATTCCACAAAAGTTAATAATATAATGGCACTTTGAATTACCCATACGAATGAAACAAGCCAAAAAGCAATTCGCCTTGCTTTTATTTGCTTATAAAAGTAATCAGTAAAGTAACATACTAGACTGATCCCATACAAGACGATCATTACTTCATAGAGCCTTGTCATTGTCAAATCAGCCAATAGACATCCCTTCTTTATGTTGAGAGTGCTAAAGTAATGTACTTCAGCCTAGAAAAAAACGTTTTCGTATCCTTAGTTTACCATACAGATACGAAAACGCCTCATTTAATATCAGTAGAAAATCTCGTTCGCGAGAAAAACTCGAAGGAACAACTAATAATTCTAAAGTTACACCCCGAACACATAGTTATCTTTAGAAAGAATACTTTGGTTCAGTGGAAGTTTGTGACGACTGTACGCGTTTTTTGCGTTCAAGCTCTTGTTCTGTCATCACAGTAACTTCAGCTTCCACAGCATCCTCAATACCGAAAATTTGTTGGAATAAACGTAACTGTTCATTTGCTTTTGGTGAATTTGCCATTTCCTTAGCTTGTAGAATTGGTTCTTTTAACAATTGATTAATAATAGATTTTGTATGCTTACTTAAAATTTTACGTTCTCGATCCGTTAAATCCGGCATTTTATTTTCGATACTAATCATTGTCTCTTCTTGAATATGATTCGCTTTTTTACGTAAAGCCGAGATGACAGGGACAACGCCAAGAGTCGCAACCCAATCTTTAAATTGTACAACCTCTTTGCCAATCATTACAGAAATATCAGCCGCAGCGCGTTCACGTTCAGCTAAGTTTGCTTCGACGATGCCTTGCAAATCATCTATATCATATAAGAAAACATTTGGTAAATCGCCAACACGTGGATCAATATCACGTGGAACTGCAATATCTACCATAAATAATGGTTTACCTTTACGCAAACGTTCAACAAATTGCATCAATTCATAGTCAATAACATAATCTGTTGCACCTGTAGACGTAATTAAAATATCCGCTTCTAATAACGAACATTGTAATTCCTTCATAGATTTTGCTTCACCGTCAAATTTAGCTGCAAGGCTTTCTGCTTTTTCGAACGTACGGTTAATGACGGTTACTTTTCCTACACCGCTACCATAAAGGTTCTCAATAGCAAGTTCCCCCATTTTCCCTGCACCTAAAATTGCTACATGTTTCCGTTGTAAAGATCCGAATATTTTTTTCGCTAATTCCACTGCTGCATAAGAGACAGATACCGCGTTTTCACCGATAGCCGTTTCATTATGTGCACGCTTCGCAAATGTCACCGCTTGTTTAAATAGCTGATTGTATACCGTACCTGTTGTTCCAATCTCTTGTCCATTTAAGAAGCTTTTTCGTACTTGTCCTAAAATTTGAGTTTCGCCAAGTACCATCGAATCAATTCCAGCAGTCACTTTAAATAAATGTTCGATTGCCTCATCTTCTTCACGAATTGTTAAATACGAAGAAAATGTCTCCACAGGTATGTCGAACCAATTTGCTAAAAATTGTTTCACATAATGACGTCCGGTATGCAATTGATCTACTACTGCATATATTTCAGTGCGGTTACATGTCGAAACAATAACATTTTCTAATATACTTTTTTGCTTCTGCAGCGCTTCCATTGCCTGTGGTAGTTCACTCTCTATGAATGATAACTTTTCACGAATTTCAACTGGCGCCGTTTTATAATTCAAGCCTACTACGATGGTATGCATGAATAACACCTCTCACGTTCTAATTAACAAATCTCATTATAGCACAGTTCGACAAGAGTTCATCAATAATTTGTGAACATGTCATGAAGAACTGAAATTCGTTATCTACATTAGAATTATTATAAACTAAGTGTAACAAATTATACTTCCTGTTTCAAATTTAATGTTTTCCAGATCATTTTCTTTAATAGTGTTGCTGTCGCTTCGCTTCGCACAGAGCAAAGCTTCCTGGGGGCGTCCGATGAGCCGCTTCGCTTCGCTGCAGGGTCTCGGGCCAACACGCGGTTGGTCACGAAGGCGTTATCACAGGATGTGATGGTTTTAGCCTTCGTTCCTCTATCGCTGATCCCGAAGGAGTCGTCAAGCCTCCACTCAATCAATCCACATGACATACGTTTTAAAAAAATCATCCTAATGGAGTATTTGGACAGTTTAAATAAAATTTATTAAGATATAAAAAATAACCTTGTTTAATTATCTTTAACAAGGCTATTTTTACTTTTCTAAACTATTGTTCTAGTCACATTAAAATTTTTGATCCATTTAATAATCAATAGAATTGGCTATGTCTACTAAAGTCTCAGGAGTTACTTTATTTGAAACTCGCTTATCTATACTTAGCATATACTGCAAATTGTCTCTCTCAAAAACGAGGACATTAAAACCTGAAATAGTCATATACGTGGCTACATTCCCATTTTTTAATTTAAAAGTATTCACTACATATTTCTCTCTTAGAGGCAATTTATACTTAAGTGGACGAATATCGATTTTAAAGTGATTTTCGGATAATTGGTCATTAATAAATTTTACTTCAAATGCGTCATTACCTTCATACTTTAAATCGGAGAATCGTCCAAAATGATGTGTAAAGCTTATAGGAGGTACTCTAAGTGGTAGCTTTAATTTTTTGTTAAAGTGTTGTTCAAAATCATCCACTGCTTTTTCCACCGACTTATATCCTATTTCGGGATATATTTCTTCATAAGGACTCAGTTTATCATTGGCAGATACATGTAATGTTATTAAAAAAAATGTACAAAACGAAACTAAGAAAAAAGAAAAAGTTCTATTCATTTGTCTCCACCTTAAAATATCTTTAGGTGTAACATTCCCAAATTCATTAAATTTAACACAATACATATGTTTTAAAGGCTTTTGATCAATTATGAGTGAAAACTATGTTTATTATTTCATAAGAATTATAGTGAAAAATTTCCATTTATTATATTATTAAGAAAAAGAGGAGTTAGGAGAGTGGACAATGTTTATTGAGTTAGCAAAGGTTAGTGATATTGAAGATATCGGGGGTTTCATTTCAAAGTTAAATAAAGAAAGAACTTCTCATAGTGGCTATGTTGGTTTAAACGTTAATGAAATTATTAATGATATAAATGAAAACTTTATTATAGCGGATGATCATCTGTCATTTGTGATTATGCGTAACGAGCAAAATGAAATGATTGCAGCTATTGGTTTAGATATGGATGAACATTCAGCAGAAGTCTGGGGGCCATATTCGGCAACAATTAATGTAACTGAATTAAAAAAATTATGGGATGTTCTCGTTCAAACATTTTTTAATATAAATACATTTTACTTTTTCATAAATAAATTAAATTTGATTCAACAAAAGTTTTTAAGAAAGCTCAGGTGCAAAAAATACGGGCGAACACCTAATTTTAAAAATTTCAAAAAGCGATTTACCAATTTTACATGATAAGTTTTTAGTAACTTTTACATTAAATGATAGAGAACAATTTGAACAATTACATAATGAGGCTTTTCCAAATACATATTATGACGCACAAACCATTGTTTCTCGTAGAAGTAAGCATAACCAATTGTTAGTTTTAAAAAATGAAAATTCGGAGATACAAGGTTATGCTTATTTTGAAATAGATACGGTTTTTAAAGAAGCTAGTCTAGAATATATTGCGATTTCTCCAAAATTTCAAAATCAAGGTCTAGGGACAAATTAAAAGAGGTTCTTCAAGAAATTTTTAACTATGAGAATATAAATGAGATCAGATTGTGTGTAATCAATAACAACTACAGAGCGAATCATTTATACTGGCTTTGTTAAGTGTAATTTTTTATAACAAGGCTTTTTTTACTTTCTTTATACTATTGTTCTCTTAAAACGAATATCGTTATAGGTAGCTATAATCCCATTTTTCGTTGAAGATAAAATTAAAACTGTACACTAAACCCTTTAAATTTATGAATCCCTGTTCCAAACTTTACTAGATCCTTTTCTTTAAGTTCCTTAACTGCGTTTATGAGTTCTTGTAGGATACTTGGTTCAAGACCTAATGTATTATGTGAACCATAAATTTTTGTGACATATGGGATCTTTGATATCTTTTCCCAGGAATCAATTAAATCAAGAGGGTTAGTAGAAGGATAATAAGCATAAATAGGTGTTTCATCATATAGTAAATCACCAGTAAACAAATATCCGTGTGTTTTGTCAAAAACACATATATGACCTGGAGAATGCCCAGGGGTATGATGAATAATTAATTGTCTATTTCCTATCTCAATCACATCACCATCCTGTAATAAGCCAGTTGGTGTTCCTTGATATGGTTTATAAGTTTCTGGATTAAAGGTTTTTGGAGTTGGAATGGTTATATCTCTACTAATATCTCTTCTTATTTGTTCTATGGTCAATCCTGTAATACCATTCGTTAACCAATCTGAGTCAGCTTCATGAACATAAACATTTTCGAATTCTCCATGGCTTCCAATATGATCGACATGCACATGAGTTGTTAAAACATCAATCGGCAAATCAGTCAATTGATCCGTTATACGTTTAATATTATCAATTCCAAGACCAGTATCAATAAGAACTGCTTTTTCATTGCCGACTAATAGAAATGAATGCACCTTTTCCCAATGTCCATATTCACTAATTGCGAATGTTTTATTATCGATTTCCTGAATCGTAAACCACGAGTCCTTAACCACAATAATCCCCCAAAAATACGAGTATGAATTTCAATATTAGAAGTGATCACCTTATTTTACTTATTCAATATAGTGTTCTCATATTCCTTGCTAAGTAACGAGACCAATCTAAATAATTCTGTAAATATTTGTGACAGCTTTAAAGTGATCCATCCATTTCTTCAAGCAGACTATAGCGGCAGCAACAATTGTTTTTTCTGTGCGAAAGCAAAGCGGCAGCTACAAAGCGCCCAGTCGGAATGGAAATCACCCACACGAAGATGTCATAAAAAAACTGAACTAATTGTTAAAATTAGTTCAGCTTAACTTTTAGCTATTAATTTGTGATTGTCACAGTTTTAGTAACTATAATTTTACCGTCTTTATCATATGCTACGAATTCAATCTCATTATTAACTTTGAAGTCCTGCATTGTTTGCACTGTTTTTGTTAGCATGTAGACATTATCACTACGCTTTGTCAATTCAAATTGCACATCTCCACTTAAAGAAGGGAATCGTACATTTACCTTTGCAACATTTGAACAATTACCATCAATTTTTGCATTCATCGTAATATTGCCTTTGCGTAGAGTGACTGTCGCTTCTTCAAATAAATCTTCAGGATTCACGCAACTTGAAGGCGAAGTTTTACATAAAATTGCATCAATAATTTTTTGGAAAACTTGATGTAATTGTAAGTTATCATTAGCGTGGTAATAAGTACCACCAGTTTCAGTAGCCAGTTGCATTAAAATGGCATCATTAATTTGTGTTTTTTTACCAATACTTACAGTGTAAACCTTAACCCCTTTATTTTTCGCATCGTTCAGCACTTTTGTCATTTTAGATTTACTTGTTTTACCGTCTGAAACAACAATTATAGCTTTTGAAGTTTTCGAGTCATTTGAGAATTTAGACAGAGCGAGATCTATACCTGCAAAAATATCTGTAGCACCCTTCTCTTTTGATGCTTTATATAGATCTTTTTTCAAGACATTGTCTGTTGTACCCTCTCCAAGAACAGTAGCTTTTGTATTTGTTTCAATAACAATATTATTTTTAGCCTTAATTTGATTGATTACTTCCATCATCTTCTTACCACGATAATTTGTTTGGTCAGAAGCTTTCATGGAAGCAGAGTAATCGACTACGTAAGCAACTTCTGTTGCTAAAGAACAAGAATTTTTACTAAAGTAAGGATTTGTGAAAATTTCCTTTACTATTGTTTTATCTTTAAAATCCTTCAATATTGTTGCATAACGAGGATCTATTTTATTAACTAATGTTGCTTCAGCTTTTGATTTTCCATAAATAACCGAATCAAAGTACGCTACAGCTGTCCCTGGGCTTCCTGTGTGATTTAAATAATCCGAAGTATTTGTCACAAATGAAGCTGTCTTCTCAACACCATCAAATTTAATTTTCACTGTTCCTTGATAGTCAGTAATAATTTCTCCACCCGGTCTTACTAATGTAACCATAACCTTAGTATAACGATCTTTACCCGATGGTCTTGATGCCGCATCTGCACTTTCCTTTAATGCTTCCACTCGTTTTTTATAGGCTTCTACTTGACCGAGTAATTTACCACCTTGGTATTTTAATAATACTGTTCGATCATAGTTACTCAAGTTTGTAAGAATTGCGTAAATTTTCATAACACTATCATAATGCTCGAGCGTCAGCTGTTTTTCGTCTGGCATATAGCCCATAAGTTGAATAATAGAACCGACTGGATTAATATTCTCAACCTGTGAGGCAATTGCATCATCGATTCCTTGAATACGGTAAATAGGACGTCCATCATCTGAAATCATATACATGATTTCAACTTTATCACTAATGGAATCCTTTAAGCGTTTTTGAATAATTGTTTCGAATAGCCAAACTGAAATATTATAATTCTCAAACTGTAAGATGGCATTTTCATAGCCTAATGCAGGGTAATTTTTATCACTGCCACCATATTGTAAATATTTATTTTCCACATTTCCTAAACTATTCGTTACATTCGTTTGCTGTCCAATACTAAATAGCTTTTCTTCTGGATTAATCCAATGAACGTTAATAATGTTTTCAGTAAAGAACGTTGGTAATTTTTCATACGGTACATATGGAGGTGTGACATTCCCATTATTATCATCCGTATTTGCTGGATCATACACTTGGTAATCAATGCGCATTTCTGGCTGAGGTGAGTAGCGTACATGTGCATTCAATTTCTCACCTACAAGACATTTCATACCAGGATCTGTGTTGTTAATAAGCTCAAATGTAATTGTATCACGTACAGATTTTGTTAGTTTTGGTGCTATAACAATTGCAGAGACAGTAGAGCCATCTGATTGTACATTTCGAACAGCCTCACCAGATGTGTCAACGATCTTTGCTCCATATGACGAAGTTACACGGAATGTATAAGATTTATCATCAGGTATTGGATCACCATTACAAGCTTTTAAAGATACAGTAATGAGCGTTGAATCTTGATCATTTGCAATTAAATCTGGTTTTTCTACATCAATACTTTGAAGAGCATTATTCACATACTCTGGTCCAGTAAAATCATTAGAATTATCTTTTGGCTCTTCAAATTCTGCGTTGTTTGAGCCCATGAAGCCTGGCGGTAATGTGATTTTATCATTATCACGACCTGCTGCTGCACGTTTTAATCCTAGTACAGCAAAGTTGCCGTTTTGTACACTGCGATATAAAAATTCAGCAATATCTCCACGAGTTAGCTTTGTAGAAGGATCGAAATCGGCAAATGTCTTTTTACCAGTGCTTCCTGTTGAAATATCATTTGTGTATAAATATTGAACCGCCTGAGGCTCATCTAAATCTAAACCTTTAAAGGCGGCATATATACGCGCAAATTGTCCACGTGTAACAGCTTTCGAACGATTTGCTGTTGTGTAAGTACCATTGAACGGTAAGTAAAACTCACTGTAAAAGTTATATGCGACACTTTCGTTATATGTTAATGCATAGTTCTTATCGAGCTTCGCAAACATTACAACAAGCTCTCGATCAGTTATTTGCTCATTAGGTAAAAAGTTATTAGCGCTATTTAATGAGAGTAGATCATTATCGACTGCCCACGAAATAGCTTTGTATTTACCGTTATTTGTTGGGACATCATTAATTGTCGTAGCTGCTTGGGTCACAGCTGGAGCTGCTGTCACCAAAATTAGTACGAAACAAAGCAGGGATAGAAATGCTTTTTTAGCATAGGTCATTTATTTTTCAGCCCTTTCGTTAATTAAAGAACAATATGTCATCTCGATAGTTTTGTTTTAAATCGCTTTCCAAATAATTCAAGAAACGTTCTAATACTACGGATGCTTGTGCTCGTGTTAATGGTTGATCTGGATTAAATCGACCTGTTATAGGGTCACCAGTCATTAATCCTAACTCATTCGCAATGTATATACCGTCTTTTGAATAGTTCGGAATTTGCGCATCATCTTTAAATTTCGTCATATAGCCTGGATCTGGCGCCTTATTTTCTAGCCCTAATGCACGTACAAAAATCGTAGCGGCTTGAGCTCGAGTAATTTGATTATCAGGTTTGAAGTACTCTGGCGTTACACCCTTAATAATTCCTTTTTTATACGCAGACTCAATATAGGCATAATCTTTCACCGTACGTTTAACATCTTTAAAAATACTAGTAGCTGATGTCGATTTTTTCGTTTTCGGTTCTTCCATAACACGTAAGTCAACTGCCTTACCAATCGCCGTTGTAAAGTCAATACGCTTCATAGGGGTATTTGGTGAGAAGAAGTTACTTGCATCAGAGTAAATACCTAAAGAGTATAATTTTTCAATAGCTCCTTTTGCATAATGCTTTGATAAATCACGGAACTTAGGAATGATTAAACGCTCTATTGTCGGCATATATTCTTTATCTAAATCAAGAGTTCCTTTTTGCCCAGAGTATAAATCAAACGTATATTCAGAAATAACATCTTTTTCACTTACTACCGCATATCCACCATCAAAGCTACCTAAACTTCCTAGGTTTTCTTCATAGTTTAGTACACGGGATTTGCTTGTCGATAAACGGTTTTTCACATGGCTAGTCTTACCGTCGCTATATTTATAAACAGCTTCTGTAATTTGTGTTTCTGTCGCTCCCCAGAAGTTTTCATAGCCAGCATGACGACTATCAGTATCAATTGTTACTGTATTTTGAACTGCATTTTTTCCAGTTCCAGTTTGAAAGGCATATGTTTTTCTTGAAATCACATTACCTGAGTAATAATCAGAGGCTGCACGATTGTCCGCTACAGTCCCTTGTGAAAATTGGTAATCTACCAATGTATATGTTATTTTCCCAACAACAATTTTCTCAGTATACTTTTTCACTACACCATTCGATGTTTTTTGACCAATCGTAGCATAATCTACGACATCAGATTCATAAGTGATATTTCGTGTCAATGTAGCACCATTACTTGCTGTTAGCTTTAAACTGTGTGTTTCGTTTAACTTTCCTTTAGATTCTTTTTGTGTAATTTTAATGTCTTTACTAGTACCTTTAAATATAATGGGCGTTCCTGTAATGAAAACAGCTTCCTCATATGTATATTCATTTTTTACAGCACCTGTTGTTTCTAATGAAACAGCTGATGCATTTTCTGGGATAGTAATTCCAATAATAAATACAGCAAGAACCACTAACATTATTTTAGATAAATGTTTTCGCATTCTTTTTTTGTCCCTCACTTTCATTCCATACATATCCGCATCTGGAGCTGTCAATAAATTTCTTCTACTTTACAAAATAATCAGGTGTGTTGATTTATCATTCTTATCTGCTTTTTCAACACACCTGAAAAATTCAAGGTCAATTATGCCTCGGCATAATTGCGTCCGGAATTGGCTTTGTACTTAGGCCTGCAGATGTTAGTGTAGCGACAGCGCAATTGTTTTTTATACAAAAGCGCAGCGTCAGCAACAAAAGTCTTTTGCGCGATAGCATAGCGGTAGCGGCAAATGTTTTTTGTGCGAAAGCGCAGTGCTAACGTAAACTCGCAAAAGACTCACAGACTTCTAAATTAATTAATCAACTAATATTAAATGTGCTTTGACAAAACGATCTGATAATACTACTAAACGATCAGAAGGTTTTAAATCAGATGCTTGAATAACTTTACCAGCTTTAATAATTGTAGCTTGATCAATATTCATATCAACCATTTCACCAGCTTCATACCAGCGACCATTTTGCCATTGACTAACGCTCTTCACATTAATTACTGCTGGGTATTTCGATTTAACTGACTGTAGTTTACCAGTTAACATTAATGGTGCAACAGGCTTTGCTTTATTAAGCATATGAAGGGCCTGTACATGACCATCCTTTACATAGAAGTAGCCATATTCGCCTTCAAATAAATGAAGCTCAATATCAGGAATGACACTATATATTTTGTTACCATTATCTACTATGGCTTTTGTTGAATTACTAACAGATAGTACAGTTCGCTCCGTTTTCTTGAAGACATTTGACTCAATCTTCATCGCATCATCAATTTCGATTAAATAGCCATCTGCTTGTGATAAACGTCCATAATATAATTCATGACCTGATAAGTTTGGTGACATAAAGCTATCACTTGTTACTTGAACAACTTGGGCATAATGATCACGTGCAGCACCGTCCGAAATTACAAAGGCTGTACCATACGCTAATAAGCCAGTAGGTTCAATTAAACGACCATTTCTAATTAAAATCGTTCCATCGTGGAAGTATAATGTACCGGCAGATTTAAGTTTAAATAATTGATATTTAGTATCTACAGAAAGCATAGGCTCATAGTACGTTCGCTCATTGTTTTTCAACACAACAATCTTTTCAATCACTTCTTTGCCAAATTGTTTAACTGTTACATAATATGCTTGACTGCCAATGTAATTTTTCAACTGACCTTTTTCAATTTTTGTATTGCCAACATATATCGGAACCTTCGATGAAAAATTCATTGTTGATAAAGCCGTTGTTGTGTCAGAGCCAAACTGCCAATTTATAAAAGCATGTTGGTTTTTGACAGTTAATTTATTTGTATTGGCATTAACAGCCTGTATCTCACCTTTATATAGGTTTTCAACTAATGTACCTGTCTCACTAATTTCTATTTTTGTGACAATGGAAGTGTTTCGATTTTTAAGGCTAAGCTTAACACGATCTCCCACATACAAAGCGCTAATATCGACAGCTGAGGAGTTTTTATGATAATCGGTATCTTTATTTATATAGTAAGTTGTTTCCTCCCCAATATCTGGTTTCAGCATAATGAATAGTCCATTTGGATCAATACTTGTCACTACTCCAGCAAGTGTTTTTGTATTTTGTGTAACTGTTGGAGATTCTGTTTCACTTGTAGAATTAGAAGTACCTCGCAGCTCAACAACACTACGAAGAGAAATTTCCGCTTCTACTTTCATTCCCATCTTAAAGCCTTCGATTGTTGTCACTGTATTATTAATATACAGGCGGGCATTATCATTTATATTGTATGTAACTTGACGACCGCTTTCATTTTGCAAAGTAATTTTACTAAGCTTTTTTTCTATTACTCCGTTAGAATTTGCATATTCTGAAAATGTTACATCAACAAAGGTTCCAGTCACCATTTGGGCAGCATGAGCTGTATTATTTGATGAATATCCTAGAACCGTTAGTAACACAATCATTAGTATGTATGGAATCTTCTTCAACAAATCCCGCCTCCTAAAAAATTGTTATTAATATATAGTATATCGTACTATTGGTAGTTTTTCCTATTCAAAAAGTTACATTTTAGTGCTTTTACTTACTTTTTAAATCTACCATTAGACATAAAGATAGAGGTAGCTTCCAATTTCAAGCTACCTTTGCTTCATCATACTTGAACGTCAATTGTATGTCCGGCTGTCGGATGTGGAGCATCTAACATTTCAACTAATTGCTCTGTATTTTGCTGTTGCATCTCCATTGCCTGTTTCGTTACAGCTAGAGATACATTTTGCATTAAAGTTGCTTGATTCATTGCCATTGATAAAGCTGCAATATCCATTTAGTCCACCTCCTATTTAATTTATCGGTCAGTTGTTCCATTCATCAAGCGATTCCCCCAATTTTTAATAAAAAAACATCTACTGTCCTAAATAATAGACTCAATAGATGTTTTTTTATTACATTTTATTTTCGATCGTACGCCAAGCTTCTTCAAAGCCGATTCCTTTTTCTGAAGAAAAGACAATAAGAGGATCATTTTTTTCCATGTCTAGCGTTTCTTTCACGATTTTTTTATGCTTATCCCATTTACCTTTTGGAATTTTATCTGCTTTTGTTGCAATAACAATACAAGGAATATTGTAATGCTTTAAAAAATCATACATCATGCGGTCATCAGCTGTAGGGGGATGACGTAAATCAACAATTTGTACGACTGCCTTTAATTCATTGCGTCCAGTGATGTAACGCTCAATCATTTTTCCCCATGCTTCACGCTCAGTTTTTGAAACCTTTGCATAACCATAGCCCGGAACATCTACAAAAAATAATTGTTCTTCAATTTTGTAAAAATTAAGCGTTTGTGTTTTTCCGGGCTTAGAAGAAATACGTGCTAAAGCCTTCCGACCGATCATTCGGTTAATAAAGGAGGATTTCCCCACATTTGAACGACCGGCTAGTGCAAATTCTGGCAGTCCATCTTCTGGATATTGGTCTGGTCTTACAGCACTTATGACCATTTCTACGTTATGGACTTTCATTTTCTTATAAACCTCCGTCCAGTGCATGGGCTAACACTTCATCAGCCGATGACACTAGTTTAAATGTTAGTTGTTCGCGTACACTTTCAGGAATATCCTCAATATCTCGCTCATTATCTTTCGGGCAAATAATTGTCGTTAAACCCGCTCGATGCGCACTGAGTGTTTTTTCCTTTAAGCCACCTATTGGCAATACACGTCCACGTAATGTAATTTCACCTGTCATACCGACTTCACGGCGTATTGGACGGTGTAAAATTGCAGAAACAATTGCAGTTGCCATAGTAATACCTGCGGAAGGACCATCTTTCGGCACAGCTCCTTCTGGAACATGAATATGAATATCATGTGTTTCAAAATATTCTGCATCCACTTTTAGATCTTCCATCTTTGTACGGACATACGATAAAGCTGTTTGAGCAGATTCCTTCATGACATCGCCGAGCTTCCCAGTTAACTGCAATTTTCCTTTACCAGGTGTTAATGATACCTCAATTTGTAATGTATCACCACCCACAGTTGTATAAGCAAGCCCAGTAGCTACACCGATTTGATTTTCCTCTTCCGCTTGTCCATATCGGAAACGATGTTTACCGAGTAAATCCTCTAACGTTTTCGAGCTCACTGTTACTCGTTTTTTCTCACCAGAAACGATGATCTTAGCGATTTTACGACAGAGGGTTGCGACTTGACGCTCTAGTCCGCGAACACCTGCTTCACGAGTATAATAACGGATAATATCCACTACTGCTTCGTCTTTCATAATAACTTGTGTTTTTTTCAAGCCATGCTCTTTTAACTGTTTCGGTATTAAGTGATTTTTCATAATTTGCTCTTTTTCAATTTCTGTATAACCAGCAATTGAGATTACTTCCATACGATCTAGTAACGGCCCAGGAATTGTACTTAAATCATTCGCAGTTGCTATAAATAGTACATTTGATAAATCATAAGGTTCTTCGATGTAATGATCACTAAATGTATTATTTTGAGCCGGATCTAAAACTTCAAGCATTGCTGCTGCCGGATCTCCCCTAAAGTCATTAGACATTTTATCAATTTCATCTAGCAGGAATACAGGATTAATAGTTCCTGCCTTTTTCATCCCTTGGATAATACGACCTGGCATTGCCCCAACATACGTACGACGATGACCACGAATTTCCGATTCGTCTCGTACCCCACCTAATGAAATACGGATAAATTTGCGATCCAAGCTTTCTGCAATAGATCGAGCTAACGATGTTTTACCTACTCCTGGAGGGCCAGCCAAACATAATATTGGTCCACGTAACGATTTTTTCAACTGACGTACAGCTAAATATTCTAATATACGTTCTTTTACTTTTTCTAACCCGTCATGATCACGATTTAAAATATTCTCCGCATGTTCGATATTCATGCGATCTTCAGTCGCATTCGTCCATGGCAATGAAATAATCCAATCAATATAGTTTCGGATGACGCCACTCTCTGCACTAGCCGATGGTAACTTCTCGTAGCGATCTAACTCTTTAAGCACTACTTCTTTCGTTGATTCAGGCATTCCTGTTTCGTCAATACGTTTACGTAATTCAGCTACTTCGCCAGTTTTTCCTTCGCGATCTCCTAGCTCAGTTTGAATAGCTTTCATTTGTTCACGTAAATAATATTCCTTTTGTGTACGCTCCATGGATTGCTTAACTTTTGTATTAATTTTCTTTTCAAGATCAAGTACTTCTTGCTCGTCATGTAAACGAATAATTAAATGATCTAAACGCTTCTTTACATTGAGCATCTCTAATACTTCTTGTTTATCTGCAATCTTAAAGGGTAAATGCGATGCAATAATGTCTGCTAAACGACCTGGCTCTTCAATGTCTGCCACAGTACTGATGGTTTCAGATGTAATTTTATTGGAGCCTTTCGCGTATCTCTCGAAATACGTTAACAACGTACGCATTAAAGCCTGTGTTTCAACATCCTTACCGTTTGTTTCTTCCTTAACATCGATGTCAACAATCGTATATTTTTCTAGCGCCCGATAGTTAGACCATGTTGCTCGCGCCACACCTTCCACTAAAATACGCAGAGTTCCATTTGGTAATTTTAGCATCTGTTTGACATATGCCATCGTACCAACTGTATACAAATCTTGCTCATCAGGCTGTTCATCATGTACTTCTTTTTGTGTTACCAATAATATCAATTGGTCCTCTAGCATCGCTTGTTCTAGCGCCGCTACAGAACGATTTCTACCCACATCAATATGTAACACCATCGACGGGTATACTAAAAGTCCACGTAAAGGCAATAATGGTACACTTGTTGTTTTTTGTATTGTCACCATGCGGGTATTCACCTCCGTCATAATTTTCTTATTCACTCCCACGCTACTAGTATGCGTCTAAAAAGCTAATTCACACTAGTTAATCAATTGAGCCAAAAATTTCATCTAATTACAGTTGGCTTTATGTATGAATGAATAAAAAGCTGACTGTCGATATGTGCGAATATTGCACAATCGAAGTCAGCTAAATTACTCTTTATCTCATAACAATAGACATTAGTGTCTGTTCGTTATGCTGAAGTTTTTGTGTCGCTACCTTCATCGAGTTCAGTGCCATCTTCAAGAAGCAATTTCGGTTTTTCTTTATCCGTAATTGTTTTTGCCGTAATGATACATTTTTTCACATCTTCACGTGAAGGTAGTTCGTACATTACATCAAGCATTGTTGACTCAATAATTGAACGAAGACCACGTGCACCCGTTTTCCGTTCTATTGCTTCTTTTGCAATTTCAGAAAGAGCACCTTCATCAAACTCAAGCTCAACACCATCTAGTTCAAGCATTTTTTGATATTGCTTAGCTAGTGCATTTTTAGGCTCCGTTAAAATTTGTACAAGCGCAGCCTCGTTTAATTGTTCTAGACTTGCAAGTACCGGTAATCGACCGATAAATTCTGGAATTAGACCAAATTTTAATAAATCCTCTGGAATCAGCTTCGCCATAATTGAGCCTTCATCCGTATCAATTTTGTTTGGATCTGAACCGAAGCCAATTACTTTTTCACCTTGACGACGTTTAATAATGGATTCTATTCCATCAAATGCTCCACCCACAATAAATAAGATGTTTGTAGTATCGATTTGTAAAAACTCTTGGTGTGGATGCTTACGACCACCTTGTGGTGGGACACTAGCAACTGTACCTTCTAAAATTTTTAGAAGAGCTTGTTGCACACCTTCACCAGAAACATCACGTGTAATGGATGGATTTTCGGATTTACGTGCAACTTTATCGATTTCATCAATATAGATGATTCCTTTTTCAGCACGCTCGATATCGTAATCTGCGGATTGAATTAATTTTAATAAAATATTTTCAACGTCCTCACCAACATAGCCAGCTTCTGTTAGAGAAGTAGCATCTGCAATTGCAAAAGGAACGTTTAATATACGCGCCAATGTTTGGGCCAATAAAGTTTTACCGCTACCAGTTGGGCCGATTAACACAATGTTCGATTTTGCTAATTCTACATCATCAATTTTACTATTTGTATTAATGCGTTTGTAGTGATTGTAAACCGCAACCGCTAAAGCTTTTTTAGCACGTTCTTGCCCTATTACATACTCATCTAAAATCGTTAAGATCTCTTTCGGTTTTGGAATATCTTGAAATTCAATTTCTTCTTCAACGCCCAGTTCCTCTACAACGATTTCTGAACAAAGTTCGATACATTCATCACAAATATAAACACCAGGACCTGCAACTAGTTTACGTACCTGTTCTTGTGGTTTTCCACAGAATGAGCATTTTAAATTGCCTTTTTCATCATTAAATTTGAACAATATGTTTCACCCCTATTCAAGCAACAATCTTACAAGATTATTGAATCTTTATCAAATAAATTGTCTGCATCTATTTACACCACGGCGTCTATGTTTCAAGATTTCAAAAAGTTTTCGACATTTATTGTACAAAAAACATTATTATTTATTGCAAATAATGCCCATTCATTAGCTTGATGAATTCCAGCTCTTAACATTAGCGTGTGGTTGAATTCTGTGTATAACTGACTGATTCTTCAGAAACCTCTAGCGATCAAAGACCTTTCTTTCCGTCAAGTTTTCTGGCTCTCGACTAATATTTGGCCTGTGGCTTCACTAAAATACCGTTGATACAAGTTAAAAATGCTCAAGTAACTTTTTTCTATTAATTATGCCTCGGCATAATTGTAGCTGTCGCTACAGAAAATAATGGCTGAAAGAAGTTGAAAATCTATTATATTCGCCAGAGGCTTAACTTCATTCAGACGAGGATGTATTTCGTTGTTCCTCATTTGGAAGGATTGAGACATCAATTTGATCTCTACTGAATAAAGTCAAATTTTAGCATCGTGTGAAAAGTCAAACAATACTATGTATTAGAGAAGTGTAAAGGCTTTTGCCTATCCCCTTTTCAAAAAAGTATTTCCTGTTTGGAGGATGCTTTTTGCGGTGAAAGTAGTCGTAATATTAAAACTATCATTAACTGAACTAAAAGGGGAATCTAGCTTATTCTAAATAAAAAATATGTGATAAAACAAGGCACGGTTTAATGCCGTACCTTGTTTTCATTTTTTATCCAGTTACAAAAAAATCCTATTCAGTAATTTTAGCGTTTTCTACTAAAAATTCAACTGTTTTTTGAATTTTAATGTCGTTTTCAAGAACTGCTGTGCCGCCTAAAGCGCCAGTAATTTGCTCTTTAGTCATGTTAAATTGAGCAGCCATTTTTTCTAATTCAGCTGCGATATCAGCTTCAGATGCTTCAATTTTTTCAGCTTCAGCAATTGCTTCAAGTGTTAAAGATACACGTACACGGCTTTGTGCTTCTTCTTTCATTTGTCCACGTAAATCTTCTTCTGATTGACCTGAGAATTGGTAGTAAAGGTCTAAGTTCATGCCTTGCATTTGTAAACGTTGACCAAATTCTTGTAACATACGATCAGTTTCAGAGTTGATCATACCAGCAGGTACTTCAAATTCTGCATTTTCAGCAGCTTTTTCAACTAATTGATCACGAAGTGTTGCATCAGATTCAGCTTGTTTTTGTTCAGCAGTTTGCTCTTTGATTTTAGCGCGTAAAGCATCGACACCTTCAACTTCTGGGTCTAATTCTTTAGCGAATTCGTCGTTTAGTTCTGGAAGAACTTTCGTTTTCACTTCTTTTACAGTTACTTTGAAAGTAGCTTCTTTACCTGCTAATTCTGCTGCATGGTATTCTTCTGGGAAAGTAACAACTACGTCTTTAGATTCACCAGCTTTTACACCTACAAGTTGCTCTTCAAAGCCAGGGATGAATGAGCCTGAACCGATTTCTAGTGGGTAATCTTCACCTTTACCACCTTCAAATGCTTCTTCGCCTACGAAACCTTCAAAGTCGATAGTAGCTGTATCGCCTTCTACGATAGCTTCGTCTTCTTTAATTTCAAGCTCTGCTTTACGAGCTAATTGGTCTTGAATTTGTGTTTCTACTTCTTCATCAGTAACTTCTACTGGAAGTTTCGTAACTTCTAAACCTTTGTATTCACCAAGTTTCGGCTCTGGTTTCACTGTTACTTGAGCAGTAAATGTGAAATCTTTACCGTGTACGAAGTTTTCTGTACCAGCAATTTCTGGGTAATCAACTGGCATAATTCCAGCTTCATCGATCGCTTTTGAATAAGAATCAGGAACGATGATTTCTAATGCATCTTGGTATAAAGATTCGATACCAAAACGTTGTTCAAACATTTTACGAGGCATTTTTCCTTTACGGAAACCTGGAACGTTAATTTGTTTCACAACTTTTTTGAACGCTTGGTCCATTGCTGCATCTACTTCTGCAGCTGGTACTTCGATTGTTAGAGTACCGATATTACCTTCTTGTTTTTCCCATTTTGCTGACATGTATAAATACCTCCAAATAAATAATCAAGTTTAAATGTTAGACAATTCATTCGTAACTACGATTTTGACAACCATTTTAGTATAACATAGATGCGTATAGTTTCAACTTATTTCATACCTCATGTAGTTCAGTAAGTTTTTCCAACATTTGTAAAAAGTCGATAATTTCATAATCCATTTCCTGTACTTTTCCGAGCATCGATTGTACAAAGTCAATATAACTATAAGCTATATCATCGGCTTCGAATGGTTGCCATTCAAACGGATACGTTACAATGGCATGCTTCGCCATTAAATATTGTACCATTTCCAACGTCGATGGGTCTTGCTCTAATTTATTTTCAATTATTTTTTTTACTTCCCTATACTGAGGCAACTGATTTGGTAGAACTAAATTTTTAGGATTAACAGTTATTGTTTCATCAAATTTTGAGACAGTAATGTCAATCGACACTTCTTGTTCCACTAATAAAATTAATGCTAAGCTCTGAACAAATGGATGGATTGTTGGACATTCAATAATAGCTTTCAATGCTATTTTTAATTGTCGTACATTCGTATCCATTAAGCGATGCAGAAGAATAGATTGTTCGTTTGGCGTTAATGCGCTAAATTTCGAAAGTTCATATTCTTGCTCTTCTAACAATCGTTTAGCATCCTCTTTTTTTTGGAGATTTTTAGCAACCTCTTGATTCAAGCTTCTTATACGTTCAAATTTCTCAAGCTGATCTTCCGGAAGTACTTTTTCTTCAATTAATGTCGTAATTAATGATTCTACTTGATGGTATTCCTTTAACTGCATACATACTGTAACATACAGTTCCATTACTTCTACATACAATGTCGTCCCCATAGCAAACAATTGCTCACAAACATTTTTAACTTTATCGTATTCTTTTAATTCATATAAAGCATACGCGTAGGTACTTAATGCACTTTCGTCTCCAGCTTCATATGAAAATGCATTTTCAAAGCTTGCCACAGCCTCTTCATATTGATAATTTTCCGCATACATATGTCCTTCACGTATTAATGTCTGAATAGCACCAGGAAAAACAACAATATTGTCATGTTTGATCACATGCCGTTTTCGCTTTGTCATTTTTCTCACCTCTTTAGCTCTATTTTACTTATTAGTTTCTTATTAAATAATCATCATAACATGAAGTTGATATTCGTATTCACTGAACACTTTAGTAGGCTACTCTTATTTGACCTCGAAGGTTTGCCACAAATCAAGGCCAACACAAATATACCAATAAATTTATTCACCGCTCATTTTTTAATAAAAAATATCCACTTTAGCATTTCATGTTTTGTAATAAATTGTATTATAATTAATAATATCTTTTGTTTATTACTATTTACAGGCAGCGGCTTTGTATTTTAAAGTTCTTCACAAGGAGTGGAATACATGCAATTAATAGATACAGTTAGTGAATTTGGTAGTAGCATCTCTCCTATGTATGAGGCACTATCAATTAAAGTTGTTTCGCTATCTACAGCGGACGGTCCCCATCTGAAGGATTCTCCGATTGAATTTGAAATACTCACAAGAACTAAGATTGATGTATATACACAAGAAGCGATTACACATATTATAAGTATCAAAGGTCACATTCCTGGCTCCATTTCACTTGGACACCAACATGAGTCACTTTTTATTATTCCCCAAAATGTACACATTGAATGCAACTATAAACTGCTAAGTATTGACAAAAAAGATATGCAACGAATCTTAATGCACTCTCAACCGAACCTTCATTATAGTGAATGGCTAATCGATGCCATTATAAATGCAAATATTCTTGTAGAATTAAAAACTAATCAAAATACCTTTACCGAATGGCCGCTCGGTATAAAGTCAGCCGTTATATGATAACTAGGATGAGACATACTTTAATAGGTATGTCTTTTGTTTTGAGCTCGTTTATTAAGTGTCTCCTTTTTGTTGCTTGTCTATCATATCAACTTTCTTTTGATTCTGGAATTCCCATTGTGAATATACTCCTATATCACTAGAAAACTTCACAACTCACAAATTATCATTGAAACGCTATAATAAAAAAGCATAGCTCTAAAAGCATTTACAATTTACTATGTCTGCGCATTGTTATGAAAGTAATTACAAAGACTACAGATTATCAAGGAATACATTTAAAAAATGCTCAAAGAGAGAATTAACTTAACTTCGGGGGAATTACATATGGATATCAAAAATACTTTACAATCATTTTCCACTATGACACATTCAGCACAACAAGAATTTATGTTACAAAAAGGCGATTGGTTGTTACAAGAAATGTTAACGCACATTGGTTCACCAGATGCCGAATTACGCGACAAATTAATATATCGTACTTTTATGCATATACTTAGCGATAATTTACTGCGCACCGAACAGTTACAATATTTATTTGATACTGTTACAGGCGACGATTTTTTATATTTAAAGCTAGGTGAAGAATTGACAGATAGTGTCTTTACACGTTCGTTTTCTGCTTTACTTGCAGCAGGTATTCTTGCAAAAGATGCTGACCTACTGGTATTAAACGATGATCGTCTACAAGCTTTCTTTCAAAAGATTGGCCGCTATTTATTATTGGAAAAAGATACACGAGGTCATGTTCATGATAAGGGCTGGGCGCATAGCATTGCACATGGTGCAGATTTAGCAGCCATGACGATTAAACATCCTAAATTCAACTTACAGTATGCACCTCACATCTTGCATGCATTAAAACTTGTTACATGGAAAGATACGGTCTTCATCGACGATGAGGAGGAACGCTTAATTAATATAATTGAAGCGTTACTAGCTCGTAACTATTCCGAGGAAGCATTAATAGAATTTGTCGATCAGGTATTTGATAAATTTGAAATGCATTTAGTGACTCAGGGCTATAACGAAGCCTTTTTTAGTGGACGTACATGCACATTAAATTTAATGAAAACATTGTACTTCGCCTTAAAGATGAATAACCTAGCCCCAAAACTCCAAAATACTATCTATGGACAAGTAGCAAAATGGCTAAAGCTAGGAGCTTAAATTTATCTTCATTACCTTGGCATAATTGTGTCAAATAAGGATAAATCGCTTTCTTTCTGCTTAGAACATTTATTTTCGTCTTTGTAACCAAAAATAGCAAACCAAGGATATCCTTAGTTTGCTATTTTTACTTTCCGGATAAAACATTCGAATAACATTTTATGGAAGTGTATAATTATATTAACATAATTAATATTATCCCCCTTTCCATTCATCCCTGACATTTAAAATTTCTCCTTATATATCCATAATTCATCTTCCCGCGTACTCATCTTTTTAAAAAACGCAACAAAAAAGCACTCAAAACCTCAACATGACGGCAATTTTATTACAAAATGTAGTCTAAAATGTGAAATGATATTTTCACAAAAAAAACTATTTACATGGTTAAATACAAGAAACTCAGTGTTTTCAACGTTTCAACAGTGTTTATTTAATTAAATGCAAAAATACTAATATTGAAATAACGATTTTTGTTCAAAAAATGTTCATAATCATCCCCGATTTACTATTAAAAATATAAAAAAATAATTTTTTTTCTTTGAAACGAGCGTATAATCCTATTTGCAAACAATGACATTTTGTGTCGATTGATTATGACACTTTGTCTAAAAAGTCGATTACACAAATTTATGATTTTGCGAACGCTTGCACTAGACCAATCAAATACTAAATTCAATGTTTCATAATGAACCATGCCATTGTAAGTATTTCTTATTATTTGATTGGTACAACAACTAAAAGAGGTGACCTTATTACCCACTATTTATAAATTCGAATTTATACGCAAACACATGAAATTTATGAATAGCCGTTTTAAGAAAGGAGTCAAACATGAAGAAAAAGTTAAGCTTAATGTTCATTGCATTTGGTGCGCTTGCAGTTCTTGCTGGTTGTGAACCATTAACAATCTTTGATCCAAAAGGGCCAAATGCCAAAACATTATCAGACACAATTATTTTATCCATTATTACAATGGCCTTTATATTACTAGTCGTGTATGTGCTTTTAGCATTTATGCTAACAAAATACCGTGCTTCAAAAGCATCTGCCGATTATGAGCCTCCTCACGAAGAGGGTAGTCATCTACTGGAAATTACATGGACAGTTATCCCTATTATCATAGTGGCATTCTTAGCAATTGTAACTGTAAGAACAACAAGTACTGTAGAGTCTCAACCAGATGGTTATGACAACAAAGAGCCACTTGTTATTTACGCTTCATCATCTAACTGGAAATGGCATTTTAGCTATCCAGAGCAAGGTATTGAAACTGTAAACTATGTAAATATTCCTGTTGACCGTCCAATTGAGTTCAAACTTTACTCATTCGGACCAATCACAAGTTTCTGGATTCCTCAATTAGCTGGGCAAAAATATGCGATGAGTGACATGTTAACAACTATTCACCTTGCCGCAGATGAAGTTGGTTCATTCATGGGCCGTAACTCAAACTTTAGCGGTCGCGGATTTGCTGAAATGGAATTTGAGGCACAATCTATGACGCAAGAAGACTTCGACAAATGGGCTTCTGATGTAAAAGCAAAAGAAAAACCATTAACAAAAGAAAAATTTGATGAACTATTAAAAGCAGAACACGTTGGTCGTTCAAGCTATTCATCTACACACTTAGAATTTAGACCAGCTCCAATGGAACATAGTGAACATATGAAAATGGGAGACATGGATCATAGTAAAATGAACCATGGCGATCATTCTGATTCACAAGAAAATTCTGAAGCAAAACATTCACATTAATTTTTAAACCCGAAAGGAGCGCATCCAATGAGTATGGAAGAAGTATTCCATCCTATGCAAGAACCGATGATTTTAGCGGCAGCTATTAGTATCGTAGTTGGAGCAGTTGTTATCGTGGCTGGCCTTACGTATTTCAAAAAGTGGGGCTATTTCTACAAAAACTGGCTATCAACTGTTGACCATAAAAAAATCGGTATTATGTATATCGCTACAGCACTTTTGATGCTATTCCGTGGCGGTATCGATGCATTGTTAATGCGTGCACAAACGGCAGTTCCTGATAATGGACTTCTAGATGCACAACACTATAATGAGATTTTCACAACACACGGTTTATTAATGATTTTATTCATGGCTATGCCATTTGTAATTGGTTTAATGAACATTGTTATCCCACTGCAAATTGGTGCACGTGACGTTGCCTTCCCACGTCTAAATGCAGTCAGCTTCTGGTTATTTGCGGCTGGTTGTGGTTTATTAAACCTATCATTTATCATTGGTGGTTCACCTGATGCTGGTTGGACAGCTTACTTCCCATTAGCTGGGACAGAATTTAGTCCATCTGTTGGGAACAACTACTATTCTTTAGCTTTACAATTATCAGGGATTGGTACGTTAATGACTGGTGTTAACTTCATCGCAACAATCATTAAAATGCGTGCACCTGGTATGACATTAATGAAAATGCCAATGTTTACTTGGTCAATTTTAATTACAAACATT
Organism: Lysinibacillus sp. NPDC095746; assembly: GCF_044763535.1. Lineage (NCBI taxonomy): Bacteria > Bacillati > Bacillota > Bacilli > Caryophanales > Bacillaceae > Lysinibacillus > Lysinibacillus sp. NPDC095746. The sequence goes on along the minus strand of NZ_JBIWGL010000013.1, from coordinate 80,493 downwards.
ATTATCGTATTTGCATTCCCAGTATTAACTGTAGCACTTGCATTAATGATGTTAGACCGTCAATTCGGTACACAATTCTTTGCAATGCAAAATGGCGGTATGGATATGCTTTGGGCCAACCTATTCTGGGTTTGGGGACATCCTGAGGTTTATATCGTTATCCTACCTGCTTTCGGTATTTTCTCTGAAATCATTGCGACATTTGCACGTAAAAACTTATACGGCTATAAATCAATGGTTATGAGTATGGTCGTTATTTCGTTACTATCATTCTTAGTATGGGCCCACCACTTCTATACAATGGGTCACGGTGTAATGGTAAACAGTGTATTCTCTATTACAACAATGGCAATCGCTGTTCCGACAGGGGTTAAAATATTTAACTGGTTGCTCACAATGAGACACGGTAAAATTCAATTTACAACTCCTATGCTTTATGCTCTTGGCTTTATTCCTATCTTCACAATTGGTGGGGTTACAGGGGTAATGCTTGCAATGGCAAGTGCTGACTATCAATATCATAATACGATGTTCCTAGTTGCCCACTTCCACTATGTATTAATTCCAGGTACAGTATTCGGTGTACTTGCAGGTTACCACTACTGGTGGCCAAAAATGTTCGGTTTCCGTTTAAATGAAAAACTAGGTAAAGCAGCTTTCTGGTTTATCGCAATTTGCTTTAACGTAACATTCTTCCCTCTATTCATTTTAGGTTTAGATGGTTACGCTCGTCGTATGTACACTTACTCTGAGTCAACTGGTTACGGTCCATTGAACATGCTATCGTTCATCGGTGGTATTGGTCTTGCTGTCGGCTTTGCGTTAATCGTATATAACATTTACTACAGCTGGAAACATATGCCTCGTAATGAAAAAGCAGATGTTTGGGATGGTCGTACATTAGAATGGGCTACTCATTCTCCAGTACCAGAATATAACTTTGCAGTAGTTCCAACTGTTACACGTTTAGATGAATTCTGGTTCGCGAAAAAAGAAGGTCGCGATATTACAGCAGGTAAAATTGAAAAAATTCACATGCCTAACAACACTGGCACACCATTCTGGATGAGCGGATTCTTCTTCCTTGCAGCATTCTTCGCTGTATTTAATCTATGGATTCCAGCCATCATTAGTATGATTGGTGTATTCGGCTTTATGATTCATCGTTCATTTGAAAAAGATCATGGTCGATACATTTCAGTTGAAGAAGTTATGGCAACTGAGAAAAGCTTGAGAGGTGATAAATAATATGAAAATCGATTCTTCACTTCCATTAGAATATAGTACAGAAGAAAATCGCCTGAAAATTTTCGGTTTCTGGATTTTCCTTGGCGCCGAAATCGTATTATTCGCCACACTATTTACAGTGTATTTCACACTTCAAACACGTACAGGTAGTGGCCCAAATGGCGCTGAGATTTTCGAATTAACACCAGTATTATGGGAAACTTTCTTATTATTAACTAGTAGTTTCACAATTGGTCTTGGTGTTCACGCAATGCGTATTGGCAATAAAAAAGCGATGATGGCATTTTTCATCATCACACTTCTATTAGGTCTTGGCTTCTTAGGTATTGAGATTGATGAATTTGTCACATATGTTGAAGAAGGTGCGACTATTCAAACAAGCGCATTCTTATCGGCATTAATGACTTTACTTGGTACGCACGGTCTCCACGTAACATTCGGTTTCTTCTGGGGCGTTGCAATTTTAATCCAAGTAGCTAGCCGTGGTTTAAACCCACAAACAGCTAACAAAGCGTTTATCTTCTCACTGTACTGGCACTTCCTAGACGTTGTTTGGATTTTCATCTTCAGCTTCGTCTACTTGAAAGGACTGATTAGCTGATGAAGGAATTATTCCCAAAACAACATGTGATGGGCTTCGGCTTCTCCCTGTTACTAACTGTTATAGCTTTAGCTGTTATTAAATTCGATATGTCTTTTAACATGGCATTCGCCGTTTTACTAGTAACTGCTCTTGCGCAAGCAACTGTACAATTAGTATTATTCATGCACATCGGTGAATCTGAAGATAAGAAAACGTTATATACAACGATTTTATATTCAGTATTCGTAGGTGTTGTCACAATCATTGGTACATTATTCGCAATGATCTGGGGCTATAATTGATAAACAAAGCCGAGAAAATGATATCATTTTCTCGGCTTTGTCTTTTTGTAAATATTTTTTCCACCATAGAAAGTAGACTCAACTTAAAACCGAACACCCCTCCCCTACTCTTCCTTATGCAAACATAGCAATCACTGACCTTATTCATTATTCCTTTGCTAATTGCGTCTGGCATCGGTAAAAATAAAAGCTTCGTTACTAACCTCCTATTCCTGTCGCTTCTTTAGCACTACGCTTTCGCACAGAAAGTTGCCCGAGTGACTCAACAGACGTCTCGCTCCTAGGGAGCTTTGCTCTGTGCGAAAGCGAAGCGCCAGCTAGAGCGGAAATCATCCCCGTGTTTTAGTATTTAAAAACACCGTTGCAATATTTCACTTTAACTAGCACCGGATTTATTATTATTTATGAATTAATTTTCTTGCTACTCATAGTGAGTAAGAAGACTTATTTACCAAGACATGCATTAGGTATTTACTATTATTTTATTTTTGAACTAGTACTGTTTTTAAAATAATGAAACTTTTACTATTATAGTAATGTATACTAATAGATGATGTTTTTTACCAATGAATAGGAGATGAAAGTAATGAACAAATTTTTTAAAGTTTTAAGTGTTGGAGCACTAGCACTAACACTAGCTGCCTGTAACAGTAGCGCTACCCCTAAGAAAGACACGACTAATAAAAGTACACTCACTTTAGAGCAAGTGTATGAAAAAGCGATAGAACGCCAAGCTGACATTAAAAGCACGAGTGCAAAAATGGAAACAACTCAAGATTCCAAAATTGGCTCAGGCGATCAATCTATGGAGTTTTCCATCAAATCGAAAATGGATATGGATGTAGTTACCGATCCTATTGCTATGCACTTATCAGGTTCAATGACAATGCCAGATATGGCTAGCGCAGATCAAAAAAGTACGGAAATGCCGATTGATATGTACATGAAGAAAGATCAAGGCTTTTTTATGAAGGATGAAACAACTAAAACTTGGTATAAGTTACCGAACGAACAATTTGATGCAATTATGGAACAAACTGCATCATCTGCAGATGCTAAGGTACAATTAGATCAACTTAAAAACTTTATCAAAGATTTCAAATTCGAACAAACAGATAAAGCATATATCTTATCTTTAGACGCTAAAGGCGATAAATTTAAAGAACTTATCGATTCAGAAATTAGCAAATCCATGAAAGATATGGGTCTTGAAGAAAACCCACTTGATAACTTAACTATCGATAAAATACACTATGTTCTAGAAATTGATAAAAAGACTTTCGATACAAATAAATTGGATATGAATTTCGATTTAAAAATGAAAGTTGAAGATCAAGAACTATCAATGAAAACAAAATCAGTTGTGACATACACTGAATTCAATCACCTAAAAACAATCGACATCCCACAAGAAATTATCGATAAAGCACAATCTATTGCACAATAATCAGTATAAAAGGAATCTGCTTACTTTCATGTACGCAGATTCCTTTTACTTTAGGTATCACTTTAAGTGAAATCGACTTTTTATAGTCCAACGCTACTACAATACAATTTGCTTCATTCACAAAACGTTGGCATAGTAAATCATCACTACTCCATCAATCCATAAAAGCGCTGGTTTTCCCTTCACCTTTACCTTTGGCTCCTAAATTCTAAAACGTAGGGAATCATTATCATCTGGTCCTTGCATCATTTTGAAACTTGCTATCGGAGCAGGTTGAGCAATTGCTACTAATCCTCTAATAGCCTCCTAATTGTCTAATCTAAAGTTGGCATTAGTGATACGTTTTTTTGATCAATACGGTTTCCATTCATTTCATCCTTTGATCATTAAAATTTCCTTTATGATTTTAAGAAGTTAATTTCCACCATCAAGCACCCGTTGAAATTAAAAACCTATCACATTTGCAATCTCTTCTTGCGATGCGAAACTTCGCATCGTTCGTTTTCCTCTGGATTCGTCTCTATTCCCTTCAAAATCTATTCTCTAGCAGGACATATAGCTAGAACCATATTCAAGGGCTGCTATTACAAAGGGGATTTTTCTCATCCCCTTTGTTTTAAAATGATTCAATCACTATTAATACTCTGTTCTTTTTGCTTTAATCGACCATCAATCGACCAATTCGTCCATATCCGTAAAGCCTGCTCAAATGGCCCACGCTTGAATTTTTTTAAATAGAAGACGCTGCCAATGCACTGCACACAATAAATTCCTAATCCAAATAACATACCATTAAAAACACCTAATTTTCCAAACAATCCAAAACCATAGCCAAAAAATACTGTTGTACAAATAATAGATTGCATTAAATAATTAGTTAAAGACAGCTTACCAACACATTCAAATGCATGAATAATAGACGAAGTACGCCATTTCTTATAGAGTAAGGCAGCTACACATACATAGCCTAACGCTAAAACTTGTGCCCCACTCATCTGCAGCATAGTCGACAAATCTCCTTCTTTTAAACTCAAATATTTACATAGTAACCCTATAGGTACAAGTATCATACCTAGCTTATACCACTTTTGTTCCCGCTCCATATTTACAAATGCCCGCATTTTTGCAAGCGCCATACCAAGTAAAAACAACTGTGCATAAAATAATGGCGCTACAAATAATAGGATAGATGTTTCTTGTTCCGGCATTAGCCTATTTAGACGAAAATTAACGACATCTAAATAACTACCATGTGCATAAATGGCATCTGCTTTTTCAATATACGCATTGATATCCTGCTGATTTGCTGGGAGATCTAAGTTAATATTCATTATAATTGCGACTGAAAATACAAAGAAAATACTAGCCCATATGATAATTGTTTTTGCTTCTCGATTAATGAATGGTAACAAAAACAGAATCATACAACCATAATATAAGAGTATGTCACCTTCCCATATAAATGTAGTATGCAGCCAGCCTAATACAATGAGCCCCATGCTCCGTCGAAGTATAATCCATCGACTTTTCATCCCTTTTTCGCGTACCGATTCAATTAACTTTATAAAAGAAAATCCAAATAACAGCGTAAAAATAGGCATAAAAGAGCCACCAATAAATACCCTCACAAAATCCCCTGCACTTTGTGATGATAAATTTTTTAAGGCTCCATGCATGCCATATTGAAAAATTACTAAATTAGCAAGTAAAATCCCAAGCAAACTAAATCCACGAAGACTATCAACGAACGAAACCCGTTTCAATCCCATCATGTTTCCCCTTTCCATTTTTCCATTCATTTAAAGAAAGAATAACTTAATAACCTTATAGCAATTTAATCGTAATCTTAAGACGGTCTTAAAAAACAGAAAAATAGAACTATTCTGTTATAAATGCACTAGAGGGACATGGGAATGGACGTTTGAATTTTGTTTCGATACAAACAAAGACTTCTACTCATTAAGTAGAAGTCCCATGTTATTGATAAGCTATTTTCTTAATTGAACATTCTTCAGAAAACGAAGGGTAAATACCCGTTTCGACTTAGCGCCTTCCACGGGGCGTCGTTTGTCCGAAAAACGAAGCGGCAGCAAAAGGGTTTTTCTGCGCAAATGCGAAGCAGTAGCGCTTTGACTATTCTTTCCGTCGTCCTGACCTCTTTCCGTCGCTTCGGCCTTTCTTTCCGTCACTCTGACTCTTCTTCCGTCGCTTCGGCCTTTCTTTCCGTCACTCAGACCCTTCCTTCCGTCGATTCGACTATTCTTTCCGTCGTCCTGACCTCTTTCTGTCAGTAAAGGGTTTATCTGCGCGAATGCGAAGCAGCATCATCAAAAAAGGCGTTATTAAAATACCTTAATGCATTTAGCCTCCGTTCCCCTAACTCGCTTCTTCCAATCCAGGATCTCATCTAACTTATCCTCGAGGAAGAATTTAAGCTTTACATATTCACTTACTTCATTGATATGCTTTAGCATCTATAGAATAATGAAGCAATCCTTCAAAATCCTTCAGTTCCGAATTAAGATTGTTATACGTATATTCATAGCTCATTCCCAGTTTATCTACAATTCGTAAAGATGCCACGTTTTCAGGATGAACAACAGCAATAATATTAGGTAAACCAATCTTATAAAAAGCATAATCCATCAAAGCTTTTGTTGCTTCAGATGTTATTCCTCGCCCTCTATAAGCTTCAGAAATACCGTAATAAATTTCGATTTCTGTGTCTTTTACATCATCGGGGCCAAGCCCGCAATAACCAATTAATTTTTGACTCTGCTTCTCTACAATAGCTAGATTAAGCTTATGTATCTTAGTAGGCGTGTTTTTTAAGTTACATTGAATGGACCACTCTATTACTCGCTGAACATCATCGCGGCTTGGCACGTCCTCTGGGATAAATCGGTAAAAATCAGGCTCAGAAACGACTGCATATAACTCATCCAAATCAGTGAAAGCATATGGACGAATTACTAGTCTCTCGGTTTCAATATGAAGATTTAAAAACATAATGATTTCTCCTTAACAAATAAAATAAAACAATATACTAGTCCCAATAATTCTTCATTAAATCAGTTGCCCATTGTGGCTGTTTTATTTCACCTTTCGGTAGAAATTCTTTCATTACAGGTTTTATATCAATGATTGGTGTTCCATCAATAGCATCTAAGCCTTTAACGATTAATGTTCTATCTTTTAATTCTAGTAATTCTACAACTGTTACGCCTATTTTATTAGGTCTATTTTTACCTCTCTGTGCAAAAATACCGACTTCCGGATAGTCCGTATTATTTCTTGGATGTCTCGCTTCATATTGAATTTTTTCAGCTTCCACTTTGTCAAAATAAAAAATTATTTCTAAATGAGAAAAATCATCAATCCCCTTTAAAGATGATTCATACATATCTTTTGTCAATTCAATAGTAGACATGACACCACCCCAATTGTCGTCTTCAATCATTGTTCGACTATTGCTCACTACAGCTATTGGTTTAATGTTATAAAGCATATTTAAGACCTCTTCTCTTTGTAGATTTCTTTATGCATAGTTCCATTTAACCCCATTATACTTCAGCAACCATCAATGTCAATTTAAGGTAATGTACTTGTCATTTCAAATGAGTTTCCCTATTTAATAAAGAACCCATAGCCTTATACAAATGATCAACAAATCTCTTAAATGCATGTATTCAATGTTCTTTTTAAGTTTATTATTCGTAAAAATAAAATACATGAAAAAGTTGCGAGGGATATGATATGGTATATTATCTACAATGAAATTTTTAGAAGGTGGAAAACATGCTTGAAGTAAGTGAAAGTAAGTTATTACAATATATTTTACATTTTATTGACGATACACTCGTGTTAGGTGAGGAATCATTATCACAGCCAGAGGTCATGCTAGAGGCAGCTTTTACACAGCTAGCGTTTAGCAAAATCGATTTAGAGCAGCAATTCGAATTTTTTCATGAAACAGACATTGCCTTAAACGAGGTTTACACATATGTGAGGGCAATATTTGATCAGGAGACTAGTTTCTTAGAACAATCAATCAACATTGCTAAACACTTACATAGTGTATCTCAACATCCTAACATTAAAAGTGGCGAATTGTTTATTGGATTATTTGACAATTGTTTTCTAGCTACAGAAGCTAAAAAAATAATCGCCATCGTTAAAATTGATGAAAAGGAAATGTTTTTAGATGTAAAAAGCGATCACAACAAAATGGTTGTCAATGGTGTTGATGGAATTAATGTAAAGAAAATTAATAACATGGCCATTATCGTAGATATGGGAACGGATGAGGCACCTGCTGTCTTCATGAAAACAAAAAGGAAAGAAGATATTGTCTACTGGCAAGAACGATTTTTAAAGATTAAAGCAGCTGATGAACATTATTACAAAACGAATTTAGCATTAACAGAATGCAAAAAATATATTTTAAAAGAAGAGAGCTTTACAAATACTGAGAAGCTTGGGCTTTTAAACAAAACGCTTGATTACTTTAGAACTGAAGATGAATTTCAAGTAAATAATTATATAGAAACAGTATTTGATAATGCTGAACCAACACAAAAAGATATTATTATTAATTCGGTAAAACCATATGAAACTGTAATTTCTGAAAGTGCGCTTGAAAAGGCTGAAAAAAAATATAAACGTAAAATTAAACTCGATTCTAATATTGAAATCCAGGTAAATGTACAGGATATCGAGCAAGTGGAAGAACTAATTGAAGTAGGCTACGATGAATCTACGAATCGAAAATTCTACAAAATTTATTTTCAGGAAGAACTATAATGATATACTTGTGGCTTTCCAAATATTTATAGGAAAGCCTCTTTTTATAGTTAAAAAAACATATTTCCACAATGAGCAGAATCGCTTCTTTCAAACTATTACCTAATATGTTACAATTTCCTAAAACCTTAAGGAGGGACGTTTGTAATATGTCCTATATAAACGAATTACTAAATTATATTGATAGTGCTTCCATCGAGATTTTACTTGAACTCCTTTTAGTAACTACATGTATTTCAACCATCATTTATTTAATAACTAAAAACCAATATATTTCATACTTATCGTCTGCACCAATATTTTATTTTCTCTCATTAAATTTCAGTCATAATTCTCACTTCATTCTGCTCATCTTAGCAATGACAGTTCAAGCCTCTGTCATTTTATTTATCCAAAAGAAGGATCTTCTAAAAGCAATTACAGCAAAAGACCAAAGCTCACGTCAATATTTAAAATGATAACAATAAAGGACTTGTTTGTATGATGTATCAACAAGTCCTTTTACTTTATTATCCTATTAATTTGGCATAATTGCGTCGAAGGCTTTAGCTTCTCTTAGCGAGTGTTTGGACACCCGCTGAAATACCACCTTAAACTCTTCCATATTTTAATGCTCTGGCCCAATCAGACCTATTTTGAATTTCACTTTGTTTAATAGCGACCTTAGTATCATAAGGAATGCTTAACTGCTCAATCATCCATTCACCATTCCGCTTTTCTACAACTGTATAATTCGCAAATGGTGTACCGGATTCCATCTTATAATAGAACGGTTCAACTTCTTCATAAGCAGGCAAACCGACACTACCTGGATTAATAATGATTTTGTTATTAGGTAAATAAACAATCGTTGGAAAATGGGAGTGACCACAAAAAATAATATTTTGTGGGATATCTTTTACTAATCTCATTATTTCCTCTGTCTGTTTTAAAGTAACACCATTTGGCGTTGTATCATTCAACATATATTGCTCATCATTTTCAGGTGAAGCATGACAAAAGTAAAAATCATCTGTCTGAATGGAAAATGGCAGGTTAATTAACCAGCTTTTATGTTCTTCTGAGAGCATGTCTATTACATATTGCACGGTTGCATTTTCCGACGAAGACGCCAACAATATCCGATCACAATTCCCACTTACACTTTTAATATTTGTACTCTTTATCATTTCATATGTTTCTAACGGGAATAACGGTCCGTAAAGAGTGTCACCTAAATTATATATCTTATCGATACTTCTATATTTTATATCTTCTAACACTGCTTTTAATGCATCTTTATTTCCATGAATGTCTGATAATACAGCTATTTTCACACTATCATCCCTAATTAGTTTTACATTTTTGGAGCTTCCATACCGAAATTTGTCCACTCCTCTTTAGCTGGCCCATAAATGCCTGGGACAGTTAATCCCGCCTGTCGCATAAGAACCGTCATTTGTCCCCGATGGTGATTCTGATGTTGAATCAAGAACATTAACAATGTACCAATTCGCATTTCTTGACCGAAAAAATTAATGTCCTCGTGAAGGGTTTGATCAGTCCAATTTGTTTTTATCGCCTTCACAAATGCATTATTAGTTTGGGCATAGCTATCTGCAATAAATTGCGCAGAAGTGGGAACAGGATAATCTTTAGATGGAGCATCAAATGGTAAACTTGTATTTGAAGTAATGATTCGAATTGCAGTAACAGTATGCCAAGCAATACGTCCTAAAGTCCAATTGTCAGACGTTATTTCCTGTTTAAGCGATTCATCAGTTAGATTATTTAATAACCTCTGTGTACAATTTGCTTCGAACGCCCAAGACTTAAAAAAATCATTTAAACTCTGATACATAATAATCCCCCTCTTTCTTAAAAGTGACGCCAATAGAAAAGTGCTCTCATCATAAAGGAAATGTTTATAGATTAGTAGAGATTTTCAATATATTTATTTAATTCTTTTTGATTAATCGATCCTTTTATCGTGTACATTAATTTACCTTTGGAATCAAATATAAAAGTTGTTGGATAAGCCATTATTTCAAATGATTTTTGAAGTGTACCATCTAAATCAAGAAATATAGGGAAATTCAATTTGTATGACTCTTGAAATTTCATGGCATTTTCACTACTATCTTTAGAAGTTGCATTGATCGCTAACAGCTCAACATTTTCTGGTTTATTGGTATAAAAATCCGTAAATTCAGAAGCCTCTTCTTGGCACGGTCCACACCAAGATGCCCAAAAGTTAACGATTAGGACCTTTCCATTGTATTCTTTAAATGTTGTTGATGATTCGTCTAATCGTGTTAATTTTGCATCAAAAACAAGCTGTTTTGTTCCATCTTCATTTTCTACTATCGGATTGACTGTTGTTTCTTTTATGAATACATTTTTCACAACAATTCCTACAAGTACTACGACTAACAAAGCAGATATATAATAACCTAAACGCTTTTTATCCTGCACAAACAATCACCTACATAACCTTTTTTAATTATCATTTTCTTTTAAAACGTACCTAGATTGAATTTCGATAAGCTAACATTAATTTTTCTTTGGCTTTCTGACCTGCTATGCCGTTTTTTAATAAATCATCAGATTTTTGGTGATCTAAAGTTTTTGTAAATTGATTGAATAGGCTATCCAACAAAACGTCAGTCATCCCGCCTGTGCTTTGCTCTGTATCTTGTTCCTTTGGTAATTTTGTTTCTTTAATCAGTACTCTTTCACCATTTAAATTTGTTACATAATGACGAAGATAACCACCTTCTCTTATAATTTCATATTTCGCTTTTGCCTTTTTATTTTTATCTAAAAATAAATCTGGAGATAGTCTATTAATTTCACCTTTTTTAATCGTATGTATGTAATTATTATTTGTAGATTGGATTCTCATTCTATTACCCTCTTTCATTCGTTTTTCCGATATTCAAAGAAAATGCCTATTTGATTTCCATTATATAAACCAATTGGATCATAACCAAAACGTGTGGTTGATTTCCGTTCCGACCGGGCGCTTTGTTGCTGTCGCTACGCTTTCGCACAGTCAAAACATTTGTTGCTGTCGCTACGCTTTCGCACAGTCAAAACATTTGTTGCTGTCGCTTCGCTTTCGCACAGTCAAAACATTTGTTGCTGTCGCTACGCTTTCGCACAGTCAAAACATTTGGTGCTGTCGCTACAGAAAACATTTGGTGCTGCCGCTACGCTTTCGCTACAGAAAACATTTGGTGCTGCCGCTACGTTAACACTACGCTTTCACACAGAAAACATCCGCTGCGCTGCAGGGTCTCGGGCCAACACGATGTTGGTCACGAAGGCGTTATCACAGGATGTGATGCTTTTAGCCTTCGTTCCTCTATCGCTGATCCCCCAGGAATCGCCCAGTCGAAACGAAGGTCAACTATTTACATAGTAGAAGTTTTAACAAAAGTCATCCATAACTTTTGATGATGAACCAACCAATTACCATTTTAACCAATTTAATGAATTCAGTCTACTCTCTATATAACTATCCCCTTTCATCAATGCAGTCTTACAAGATAACATTTCAACTAATTTGTTCGTTAGATCCATTGCATGAAAAATTTTCCACAAATAGATTGACCTCCGAATTTGTCCAATGTTATATTTACTAATGCAGTAATTTACTAAATTACTAAAAATTGAACGAATAAAGGGGGATGTAATTAATGAAAATACCTACTCATTTAAAGCATAAACCTGTTATTGTTGCTGAAAATTATGCCAATATTGATGGGCGCACTGCTTATCATACAGATGCGCAAGGGCTGTCACTTGGCTTAGCTCAATGGAATGACAGAGGCAAGGTTGATATTTCGGCTAAAGTGTGGCGTCATACAGGTGGTAAATGGTCACGTCAATCGGAAGAATTACCACTTCATCGCGTGCTTGACCTTGCTATATTAGTATGTGAATCTCAGCTTCATTTTAAGGAAGCTTATCGCTACGATCATTTATATGATGAAGAAAACCCTGTTATTAAACGTATTGGCTTACAAGGGGATGCAATGACAGTGGAAGTATGTACGGAAAATGAACAAATTGAAGAGGATATTAAGCTCTTTAATCAAGCTTTAAGTGCGGATGGTGAACTAATTGGCGAACGCCTGCGCACGCTATCACATATTTTAAAGGAAATGGGTTATTAAAACCCAAGAGGGGATAAAAATGAATCAACAAATTTTACATGATGATAAGAAACTGCAAAAAGCTTTTTTTAATTTTTTAATCCCGGTTATGCTAGCGAATGTACTGCAGTCACTAGGGCAAGTCTTTGGCATGTTTATAGTTGGGCGCAATTTAGGTGTTGATGCGCTAGCAGCAATTTCAGCATTTTTTCCATTCTTCTTCTTTTTAATGGCATTTGCTATTGGGATTGGCTCAGGTAGCTCGATTTTAGTAGGGCAAACGTATGGGGCTGGCAATCATGAGAAGATGAAGGAGGTTGTAGGGGTAACTTTAGCCTTTACAACGATTTTATCGATTGTCGTCGCAATTTTTGGTGGCTTTTTTATTGAGTGGATTTTACGCTTTATGCAAACACCCAAAAATATATTAGATATGAGTATAAGCTATGCTCAAATTTTATTTTTCACATTACCAATTATGTTCTGGTATATGGTGTACACAACCTTTATGCGTGGTGTAGGTGATTCCAAAACACCTTTTTTATTTTTAGTCATAAGTGTTATTTTAAATATCGCATTCCTACCACCATTAGTTTTCGGCTGGCTTGGCCTGCCTAAGTTTGGTTTAAACGGCGCTGCTTATGCCTCTGTTTTATCCAATCTAGTGACGATGTTATTATTATTTGCCTACTTGCATAAAACAAAGCATATTTTACGCTTAGACAAATCGATTCTACAGCATTTTAAATTAAAGAAGGATATTTTAGCTTCATTATTAAAATTAGCCATTCCAGCAAGCATTAGTATGGTTGCAATCTCTGTAGCAGAAATTGCAGTAATAGGCTTTGTTAATGTTTACGGCTCCGATGCTACTGCTGCTTACGGTGTTGTCAATCAGGTCGCTAGCTATGCACAGGTGCCTGCGATGAGTATTGCTATTGCGACCTCAGTATTTGTGGCGCAGGCTTTAGGGGCAAACTCTACGGATATGATTAAAAAAATTCGTCAATTTGGTGTGCTCGTTAACTATATTTTAGGTGGCGCGATTATTTTAATCATGTATTTATTTGCGGAGCCTATTTTATCTTTCTTTATTGATAAACAGGACACGGTACTTATCGCCAAAAATTATTTATATATCGCATTTTGGAGTTATTTAATTTTTGGCCATACACAAACCGTTTCAGCTACAATGCGAGCTACGGGTGTTGTCTTATGGCCTACAATTTTCCTAGTCATCGCCATTTGGGTAGTCGAGGTACCATTGGCGTTTGTTTTATCGCACTACACTACATTCGAGCTAAATGGCGTTTGGATTGCTTACCCTGCTGCCTTCTGTGTACATTTTGTATTACAATACGCATACTTCAAGCTAGGCTGGCAAAAACGAACATTAAAAGCAATGCTCAGCGATTAATTTTATGATAGGGTCTGTAGACAAAGTTACTGTAACTTTGTCTACAGCAATTCTCTATAGGTGTATAGAGTAAAAAGTTTTGTTGACCCATCATTATTTAAGCTTGGCTAGGCGGGATTATTCCCCAAACCAATAAGATAAAGAATACCAATCCAATTAAAAAGAATATAATTGAAGCAGTAAATATCGGACCTAATTTATAAGTGAAACGTTCTCTTTTCAAAATTATGCCTGTTTGCCCACTAGCTTGAGATGCAAATAATCTAGATATAGCTCCCCCACTACTTGAAAAGTAAAAAGTGCCCCCAGCGAAGACTATACCAGTGAAAAACATTACCTCGATCATTCTTACGGAGAAAAATGAAGCAATAAAATACGTAATTAAAACTTCCACAATAAATGCTACTATTATAATTATCAAATTTTTCCTACTCATATTTATCCTCCTACTCTTCAAAGTTTACCTTCTAACTATGTATACGATTGATTTTGTATATAGTTCCAATTTCACACTCATTAACCAATCCATTTTCATTACAACTCTTCTTTTTTTGCATAAAAAAAAGGCATCCTACTGAAAGGATGCCTTTTTTATGGTTACATCATTAAAATTAAAGTTTTACGATGTTTGTAGCTTGAGGTCCGCGTTGGCCTTCTTCTACTGAGAACTCAACTTTTTGGCCTTCTTCAAGTGTTTTGAAACCTTCACCTTGGATAGCTGAGAAGTGAGCGAATACGTCATTTCCACCTTCTACTTCGATGAATCCAAAACCTTTTTCTGAGTTAAACCATTTTACTGTACCTTGTGCCATTTTGCATGACCTCCATTAATAATATTTAAGTAAAATCATTTTTACTTCAAAAGAAAAAATTCACATATTACAAAAAGCATCAAACAAAACACGATTACTCTTTGTAATATGTGAATTTATTGTTCTCTTGAAAACGATTTTATTATACTTAATATATAAGAAAAAATCATATTTGTCTAGTGCAAAAGAAGAATTTCTAAAATTTAGTTTCTAATTTGCCCGCTTTGTTACAAAAATAAGTTCAACTATGAGGTATATTTAATCCTTTTTAGATCAATGTAATCCTTTAGCGGCGGATGTTTTTTGTGCGAAAGCGTAGTGCTAACGTCAGCAACAGGATGTTTTTGTGCGAAAGCGTAGCGTTCAGTAACAGCACGAGGTTGGTCACGAAGGTTTATCACAGGACGTGATGGTTTTAGCCTTCGTGCCTCTATTGCTAATCCCCAAGGAGTCGCTCAGACTTCACTCCATTCAACCACTTCACGTTGCATTTATCGTATCTTCTGACATGTCACCCTTATTTATACTGCTAAAAGAAGTTTAAAGTGTTTCATATATAACTTGTCCCGTTTGAGTGACGTCATAATCTCCTAGTGCGACTACTTCTGATTGGAAATCTGGTGAATTTAAAATCTCTTTTACCGATTCAACCAGCAGTTGGTTTTCGGGTGTTTTTAATAGGACAATATCATAACGTTCTCTAATAAGTGGTATAAAGTCAACCTCTATGAGTTTTGATATTTTTTCAATACCTATTCCAATGTCTGCATGCCCTTTTGCGACAGCAGAAGCTACATCTATATGGCTCATTTCTTCATCGTTATACCCTTCAATTGAGGATGGAGATATGTGATGTATACGTAACTGTTCATCTAGGAAAGTACGAGCACCTGACCCTTTTTCACGGTTCATCAATTTTAGTGATTTAGTCTTAAAATCATCCATTGATTGAATTTGCAACGGATTTCCTTTTTGAACATAAAAACCTGCACGGCGTGAAATCAGATTGAGAAGAATATAAGAGTGACTTACAAAAATCTTTTTCAAATAAGGTGTATTATATTCCTCTGTATCACCATCGTACAAATGTAAACTAGCAATATCACAATCCCCGTTATACAGCGCCATAACACCATTAAAGCTACCTTCATGCGAGCGCAACACTTTATTAGTTTGTTTTTTCTCTATATATTTCCCTAATAAGTCTAAGGCTAAATCTTGGCCGCTAATAATAATCTTTTTATTTTTTGTCGAAGGAGAAGTCGAGGCAGTAGGTGCAGCAGGAGTTGCTCCTGTCTTGTTCTTTTGTATATATAATTGTAAATCGGTTTTATCCACACGCATTTGTCGACCTACACGAAAAATAGGTAAATCTCCCTTTTTCACTAAATCGTAGATCGTTAATTTTGAAACCTTTAATAATTGAGCCACCTCTTCAATCGTATAGGAATGTTCATGTGACATGTAAAAAATCTCCCCTTCTGCTTCTATTGATTCTATAGTATCGTAATTATCATATTTTTTACATCTTAAAAGTTTCTAGTGATTTGGTATTTCCTTTTTAGACATAACTAATTATAATTAGTTATGTCTTGTTATAACGAGTTATAAAAGGAGTATAATCAACGTGAAAAAGTATTATAGTTTAATAGCTACATTGGTACTACTTATCGGCATTTTAGCAGGTTGTGGTAGCCAAGGAAGCAACAACAAAGTAAACGAACCAGTCGAGTTAACGATTTCCGCAGCAGCTAGTTTACAAGATTCATTAGAAGAACTTCAAAAAGCCTATCAAAATGAACACGATAATATTAAAATCACATTTAACTTTGGTGGCTCTGGTGCTTTACAACAACAAATTTTAGAAGGTGCTCCTGTTGATCTTTTCTTTTCAGCAGCAGAAGATAAGTTTGATGAGTTGGTACAAACGGGTTTAATCGATAAAAAACAAGGAACGGATCTTTTAGCGAACGAATTAGTGTTAATCGTTCCGAAGAAAAATGAAAAACATATTCAATCATTTGGAGACTTAACAAAAGTTGATAAGATTGCTATTGGTACACCTGAAACGGTCCCTGCTGGCAAGTACGGTATAGAAACACTCAAAAACATGTACCTTTGGGAAAATGTGAAATCAAAAGTAGTGTATACAAAAGACGTACGACAAGTTCTTACTTATACAGAAACAGAAAATGTTGATGCAGGATTGGTTTATAAAACAGATGCCCTTGTGTCAGAAAAAGTCGACGTCGTTGCTACAGCCAAAGAAGATACACATACACCTATTATTTATCCTGTAGGTGTTATCAAAGATAGTAAGCATACAAAAGAAGCGGAAGATTTCTATCACTATTTACAAAGTGAGCAAGCGATGAAAGTATTTAAAAAATATGGCTTTCAGGGAACTCATTAATAGATGAGTACGGATTTCTGGTCACCTCTTAAACTTTCTATCGAAATAGCGCTTGTGTCAGGAGTAATTGTTATAGTAACTGGTATTCTATTTGGTAAATGGATGGCAAAGCGTAATTTCAAAGGAAAATTATTTCTAGAAACAGTGTTACTTTTACCATTAGTATTACCTCCTACTGTAATAGGTTTTCTTCTAATTATTATTTTTGGTAAAAACAGCGTGCTTGGTAACTTGATTACATGGCTTTTTAATCAACCCATTATGTTCACATGGTGGGCGGCGGTCATTGCCTCTACTGTTGTGGCATTTCCTTTAATGTATCAATCAGCAAAAACTGGCTTTGAATCTGTTGATGTGGACATTGAGAACGCTGCACGTGTTGATGGTGCTCACAAATGGCAAGTTTTTTTCTTTATTTCTATCCCTCTTGCATTAAAATCAATTGTCTCAGGTGGAATTTTAAGTTTCACACGAGCTTTAGGTGAATTTGGTGCAACCTTAATGTTTGCCGGAAACCTTCCAGGCAAAACACAAACTACGCCACTTGCAATTTATATGGCGATTGGTTCAGGTAACATGTCGCTCGCTTGGTCATGGGTAATTTGTATGATCGGTATTTCCTTTCTTATGCTTCTGAGCGTTCATTTCATGAAGGCATAAAATGAAACGTTAACTAGTGGCTCTTCCCCTACAAATATAGTAAAAGATGTAGTCGGTGCAAACTAATCTGTACCAACTACATCTTTTCTTTTTACCCGCCACTAATGGGTGGAATAAACGCGATTGTATCCCCTTTTTTTACAACCGTTGCATCTGTTGCAAATTCCTCATTTACTGCTGTCATGACATGTTGTAAATTAACTTGTGGATATTGTATTTCCATCCATTCTTTAATTTGTCCAATTGTTCGGTCTGACAGGTCTACATATAATTTTGACTCACCGATTACTTCTTGTAAGTGAGCAAATAGTAATATGTTAATCACAAGATTCCTCCTCACCCATTGATGGATTTCCTTTTGGATAAGGGACATTTTCTAATTGATCACCAATCCATTCAGTCCCATCTTCCCAATACTCTTTTTTCCAAATAGGCACAATTTGTTTAATACGGTCAATCGCAAATTCATTGGCTTCATAGGCTATTTTACGATGTGGTGATGAAACCGCAATGACAACGGCAATATCCGAAATTCCCAAATGACCAACACGATGTGTAATGGCTACTTTCGCTTCCGGCCATCGTTCTTGTATTTCTTTAGATATTTGTTCGAACATTTTAATAGCCATAGATGGATAGGCCTGATATTCCAAATGTAGTGTTTTCTTGCCTTTCGTCATTTCACGTACTGTTCCGATGAAAACAGTGATTGCACCAGCATTTCGATCTGTTACTTTTTGTCTAACTTCTTCAACATCAATTGGTTTATCAATGATTTCAAACAACGATGTAGTCATGATTTTCTCCTCATTTCCTGCATAAGAACTTCCATATATTGCGCTTTTTCTTGAATTGAAAAAATTGGATAATCTAATTGTTTATTTAGTGGATATGTTGGCCAATAAAGAACACAGACGATATTGGTTACTTTTTGTAGCAAAGATTGATCTTCCGCGTGTCGCAAAAGAACAACCTTCGGATAGTCTTCATTTTTATAGCCTTCAATGAAAATAATATCCATATTAAATGTTTCATAAATAGCTAGTATATCAGCAAGCTGAAAGTTACTTTGGTGAATGCTCATGCGCAAAGTACCTTCTCCCTCAACTGCTGTCACACTTGCGCCAGCCTTCTCATGACGAACACTATCTTTTGAACTTTCGATCATAGGGATACCACCATGTCCATGATGCTTGATTGTTCCTACACGAAAGCCTTCTGTAGTGGCTTGTGTAATGAGTTGTTCCATTAACGTTGTCTTCCCACTATTTTGATAGCCTACGATTTGTAAGATTTTTCGATGTTGCCCCATGGCCACTCACTTCCTTGCAAATCTTCTAATAATAAAACAACAACTTGCATGCCTTTTTCGTATCCACGTGATCCACCTGGTAATACAATAAAAGAATTGGCTTCTGCTAATGAAGAAACGGCACTAGATTTATCGAACCCTGAAGGAACTGCAACTAAATGACCGTTTTCGTAAGACGCATTCGCACGCACAAAACGGGTAAACGGATTCGGTTTTTTAAAGTCCGCATTTAAAACAGCCTGCTCTCTACGTAAATGTGGTTGCTTATTACCAAAAGCTGAACGAATAATAGGTCGTGTAAATAATTCAAAACCAACATAGCAAGCTGATGGATTACCTGAAAGTCCAAATAATAATTGACCATTTCGAGCCGCAACAGTTGTTACACTACCTGGTCGCATTGCTACTTTATTAAAAAGTACTTGTGCGTCAATGGCTTCATAAATAGCCGGTAAGTAATCGTAATCACCTACTGATACTCCTCCAGTTGTAATCAAAATATCTACTTCCTGAAGAGCTTTTTCAACAGCTTGTATACATAAATTTAGCTCATCGCTAAACTTACCAAAATATTTGACGGTTGCTCCAGCACGTTCAATTTGAGCCATTATCATATATGCATTGCTATTACGAATTTTTCCTGGCTGCAAAGAATCACTTGGTTCAAGTAATTCACTTCCTGTTGCAATAACGCCAACGATTGGTTTTCGAAAAACAGGTACTTGATCATAACCAAAAGTAGCAAGTAATGCGACAACACCTGGATTGATGTATTGTCCTTTTTCCATAAGAACTGCGCCTTTTTGAACGTCCTCTCCCTTATAGGAAATATTTGTTCCTGTTTCATAAGAGCGTTTAATCGACATATACCGTTGATTGTTTTCTTCAAATGTGCGCGTTAATTCGAGCATAACGACTGCATCACACCCGTTCGGGATAGGAGCTCCTGTCATGATGCGCACCGCTTCTCGATCACCCAATTCTCCCTCAAATACATAGCCCGCGCCAATTTCCCCCACTACTTTAAAGGTTACTGGATTGTCTGAACTTGCCTCTTGACTATCGACCGAGCGAATAGCATAACCATCATAAGGTGAACGATCAAAAGCTGGTACATCTTGGTCTGCAGCAACATCTTCTGCTAAAAAACGTCCATGCGCTTGCTGTAGTGAAACGACCTCTATTTTTTCTTGGAAGGCAAACTCCATGACACGTTGAACAGCTTCTCCAACAGCAATTGGTTTTCTTTTTTCTAACATTTGGAACACTCCTTTATCCGAATAAACGATAATAAATGGTTTTAGCTTTTTGTATATCTTGTACACCGTGAATGACAACTCGTCCATCTTGGAAAATCACTAGTCGATAATCTTCTGCTTGGCAAGACAGTAAATAGGGATTTTGTTGAATATCACCATAGGGACTAAGTTGAACTGCGAGCTGATCAAAATTATAATGAATCGGTTTTGCTGGACGTATTTGAATAGCATCACGACCACATAATACATTTAACTTTGTTTGATTTTCATATGATAAATACGGATAAGTCGGATTTTTACCACAGGATGGACAGTCATGATTGCGAATTTTTTCTACGTTGATTTCATAGTGTTGGTTTTGCCAAACATCAAAAGTTAAATAACTTTTGCGTAATGCTTCTTCATCGCCCACTAAAAACTTTAATACCTCAGCTACTTGATAAGCTGCGACGATTTGAACAGTTGGACTTATAATTCCTACTGTATCGCAAGTCATCCCTGTATTAGGCATCGCTGCTAGCAAACAATGTAAACAAGGTGTTTTACCTGGCACAATCGTATAAGTAGCACCATAACTCCCAACACAAGAACCATAAACCCAAGGAATTTGATATTTTTGTGCAAGATCGTTCATCATAAAGCGAATATCGAAGTTGTCCGTTGCATCCACCATAATATCTACATCTGCAAGTAGTGGGATTATTTGCTCTGTACACGCATCCAAAATATATTCGTTAATTTCTACCTCTGCGTTAATGCTTTGTAGTCGTTTTTTTGCAGCGATTACTTTAGGGACTTTTTCTTGCGCATCTTGTTCGGTATATAGTTGTTGTCTTTGTAAATTACTCCACTCTACATAATCACGATCAATAATCGTCAACTTTCCGACGCCTGCCCTGACAAGCGCCTCTGCGCTAGCACTACCTAAAGCACCAACTCCTATCATCAGGACATGCTTTTCTTTTAGTAGTAGCTGCCCGTTTTCTCCGATTGGGCTGAATAATTGTTGTCTAGAATATCTATTATGCATAAACGTTTTTGCCTTTCTTTCTATGAATTTTAGTTTGACCTTTTAATATATAGCTTTATAATAAAAGCAATGTTTTTCAGCAAAAACAAAAATCAACTCTTTAAAAGGAGGTCTTTTACCTTGCATCCCACACATAGTGAACTTCCTATACGAGCTGCCATTTTAACAGTGAGCGACACACGCACGAAGGCGGATGATCGAGGTGGTCAGCGTATTCAATCATTACTTCAAGAAGCTTCATTTGAATTAATAGACTACCAAATGTCAAAAGATGAACCTCTTGAAATCTCAAACCATGTACAAAAATGGTGCGATGATCAAACCATTAATACCATTATCGTAACAGGAGGAACAGGATTTACACCGAGAGACCAAACTTACGACACGATTCTCCCTCTTTTCGAAAAAGAAATGATGGGATTTGGTGAATTGTTTCGAGCACTAAGTTATGAAGAAATCGGCCCAAAAGCCATGTTTAGTCGTGCAACAGCGGGTAGTCGCGATAAAACGGCTATCTATGTACTACCAGGTTCAACTAATGCCGTGACACTTGCCATGACAAAACTGATTCTTCCTACTGTGCAACATTTTGTCGGTGAGTTGAATCGTATATGAAAATGGCTGGTGTTGTCTTAGCAGGCGGTCAATCTTCACGGTACGGTCAACCGAAAATGTTTGAATTATTTGCTGGTCTACCTTTATATAAGCACAGTCTCATAGCCTTACAAAAAAATCAACTACAGCCTTTAATTATTGCTACAAATGCTAGCTTACAATCAAAGTTTGTAGAAGAAAATGTCCAATGGATCATTGAAAAACAGCCCCATCAAGGACCTCTGTTCGCCTTGCATAATATAATGACAAATTTTCCGGAAGTAGAGTGGTTTTTCGTAATAGCAAGTGATATGCCTTTTATTAATGCAGAATTTGTCCAAACTATGCTCACATTTATCGATGATCGTTACGATGCGATTGTACCTAAACAAGCTTCAAGATTACAACCTCTTGCTGCTTTATATCGACGCAGTGCTTTACCAATAGCACAGCAATTAGTCCAACAAAACAAGCGAAGTATGAAAGTCTTGTTAGAGCAACTTCAAGTATGTTATGTCCCATTTGAAGAAGACAGCTCAACATTTATCAATATTAATTCTCAACAAGATTGGCTACAAACATTTGAAAGGAAGTCTAATAATAATGAGTAATTTTACACACTGGAATGAAGAAGGTCGCCCCAAAATGGTCGACATTTCAGATAAAACAATCACAAACCGTACAGCGATCGCTCGTAGTACAATCACGTTATCCGATGAAGTCTATCAAGCTATCCAACAGGGCGGCATAAAAAAAGGCGACCCTACGCAAGTGGCACAAATTGCTGGAATTATGGGCGCTAAAAAAACTGCTGATATTATCCCAATGTGCCATCCGATTATGTTACAAGGAACAGATCTTCAATTTGAATATACAAAAGCAGAGGATGGTTACGAACTACACATTCAAGCTACAGTTAAATGTAATGGTAAAACAGGCGTCGAAATGGAAGCACTAACCGCTGTATCCATAGCTGCACTGACTTTTTATGATATGTGTAAAGCCGTCGATAAATCTATGGTCATTAAAGAGACATATCTCGTTCAAAAAACGGGCGGAAAAAGTGGCGACTTTGTCCATAAATAAACAGAAAAAATTCGGCATTATTTTGCCGATTTTTTTCTGTTTTTTACACCAATACTAACAAGCCAGCACTAATTAATACCACTCTATTTCGTCTACCCACCGATATGTGACATTTCAATTTTTGAGTTTTTCCTTTTTTCCATTGTCTGTTCATTTCGTTCATCGGAATAGCGATCTTTTCTATTTTCCCAAACATTCGATATGTGTTGGGTGATGGTTTCATCATCTTCCCCAGACCTTAACAAATCTCGTAGATTCGTTCCCTCTGTTGCAAATAAACAAGTATATAATGTTCCTTCTGCCGAAATACGGGCACGCGAACAAGTGGAGCAGAAAGAATCTGTTACAGATGATATCACGCCAACTTCGCCCTGAGCATCCTCATATTGATAACGTGTAGCCACTTCCCCTTTATAATTAGGGTCAACAGGATGCAAAGGGGAAAATTGGTTGACCTGGTCAATGATTTCTTTCTTCGACACAACTTCATCCAGCCGCCAACCATTCGAATTACCGACATCCATATATTCAATAAAGCGCAGAATATGCTGTTTCTCTTTAAAATATTCTGCCATCGAAATGATATCTTGCTCATTTTTCCCTTTTTGAACGACCATATTGATCTTCACTTGTAAACCCGCTTCTGCCGCTTTTTCTATACCTTCTAATACCGTTTTCACTTTTCCTCGATGGCCATTCATCTCGAAAAAACGTTCTTCATTTAGAGAATCTAGGCTAACAGCTACTCGTGATAAACCTGCTCTCGCCAATTCATTGGCATATTTTTTCAACAATGTGCCATTGGTCGTTAAGGCAATATCTTCTACTCCATCTATGCGATGTATACGTTCAATTAATGTCGGCAGATCACGACGAAGTAAAGGCTCACCACCAGTAATGCGTACTTTTTTTACACCTAATGAAACGAAAATCTTTACCAATCGCTCGATTTCTTCAAAACTCAATATTTTTTCGGACGGTAAAAAAGCATAATCTGGACCAAATACTTCTGCAGGCATGCAATATTGACAACGAAAATTACAACGGTCTGTCACTGATATCCTTAAATCTCTTAATGGTCTGTGTAGTTGGTCTTGTAGACTAGTAATTTTAATCTCTTCCTTTCATTTTGTTAGAGCGATTAACTTTTTGGTAAGTGAATACGTTCTTTGTGTGTATAAATATTAAGTGTATTTTGACGAATAAAGCCTACCGTCGTAATACCGAGTTGCTCTGCTAATTGCAATGCTAATTCTGTTGGAGCCGATTTGGACAGTACAATTTCACAGCCAATTTTCGATACTTTAAGTAAAATTTCAGATGAAATCCTTCCGCTAAATACGATAATTTTGTCCTGAATGCTAATTTTGTTTTTTAGGCAATAACCATATATTTTATCTAAGGCATTATGGCGCCCAATATCCATTCTACTTAATAAAACACCATTCGTATCACATAGCGCGGCATTATGAACACCACCAGTTTGTTTAAATGTTTCAGCCAAATCTTGCATATCGCGCATTAAACGAAAACAATCATCTGTTGTAATACGCACATGAATGCCTTCCATTTTTTTAGCGACTAATGCATCATTAGCAAAAACAAACCCTTGGCGGCTCATGCCACAACAAGAAGTAATGTAACGTTTATTTTGAATTTGTTGAAAGTAAGGATTCACACGCTTTGTTTTAACATGCACAAACCCTTCTTTTTCTTGGTGCCAAATGGCTTCAATATCTTCGTAATCGCGAATAATTCGTTCAGAAGCCAAATAGCCAATAACCATATCTTCTACATACTCTGGTGTGCAAACCATCGTCACGAATTCTTGCTCATTAATCTTCACTGTGACCGCATATTCTGTGACAACAGTATCTTCTATTTCTTTGATTTGATTACCTTCAACACGTATTATTTCTCTAGTTACTGCACGTTCCATATGGCATCCCCTTTATTCGCTAATATTATCTTCAAAAACAAAGACAGAAATAGCAAAATCTTCTTCAATTTTGATATCTGAAAATAAATGGAGTAACTTAGTGCCCATCAATTCTTCCATGCCGTCTGGAGGTGATTTAGTATACAAATCTTGAATCATTCTTGTACGTGCAGCATGAACCATTTTTAACCCTTCAGGCGTACTCGCAATAAATTTTTCTGTCGGTGTGATATTACCATATAAAGTTGAGACAGCCATGTTCTCTACGAAAACTGTATGAATACGCTCTGGTCCTTTTCCAAATATATCTTTGCGTAGTTTTCGAATAATGTCGTTGAACTCATGCACTTTTTTTGACATTTTAACGATCTCCCAACGTAATTAATCTTTTTTTCCTATGTTCATGGGGGTCACCCTTACAGTTTGTTAATAATATAGCAACTTAAATAAAAATTAAAGAGAAAATATCCAATGATAATTATTCTCAATCGATAATTTTTATTATTATTATTGTCCATTTTGGCTGAAAAGGCTATAATAATTGGTATTACATATGGAATGAAAGTATTTTGATTCCTATGTCATGGTTTCATACAAATAAGTTTGAACTATAGGCATGGTGGTTTTAATATTTATATTCTATAGTTATATTGAATAAAAAATAAAAGTTGATTGAATTTTTAGCAAGGCCTGTTAAGAATTTTATCCACCATGAATAAATAGCATGTTAGTACATGCCTTTTCATGGTGGATTTTTTTATTTTTGAGCAATATCAACATCGACAACTAATAATTAATGTTTCTTCATCTATGTTGGTGTAGAAATTGGACAAATTGGGAAATGACATTATAACTAGACAATCAAAATAAAACTCGTAACTCTATTCCCGATTTATCCTAAGTATTAACCTGTTGTCAAATAAGTCTCAAAGAGCAAAAGGAGGAAAATACCTTGACTACAATTAAAATTAATGGCCAACCGTATGATGTAGCAGAGGGGGCTACAATACTTGATACCATTAATCAAAATGGCATCGCCCATCCACAAATTTGTCATGTACCAGCTGTTGATCCTATCGAAACTTGTGATACATGTATCGTCGAAGTGAATGGACAATTAGTTCGCTCTTGTTCAACAAAAGCAGTAAACGGCATGGATATCCAACTTACTTCTGATAAAGCGAAAGCTGCACAAACAGAGGCGATGGATCGTCTACTAGAAAATCATTTGCTGTACTGCACAGTTTGCGATAATAACAACGGAAATTGTACATTACACAACACAGCAGAATTAATGGAAATCGAACATCAAAAATATCCGTATCAACCAAAAGTTGAACCACACGAAGTAGATATGTCGCACCCGTTTTATCGATATGATCCAAACCAATGTATCGCATGTGGACAATGTGTAGAGGTTTGTCAAAACTTACAAGTTAACGAAACATTATCTCTTGACTGGGAAGCTGAAAGACCAAAAGTAGTTTGGGATGAAGGCGTTGCCATTAACGATTCTTCATGTGTAGGCTGTGGGCAATGTGTTACCGTTTGTCCATGTAATGCCTTAATGGAAAAATCAATGCTTGGTGAAGCTGGTTTTATGACTGGGCTTAAGCAAGAAACATTAGATCCGATGATTAGTTTAATTAAGGAAGTAGAGCCTGGCTATAGTGGTATCTTTGCTGTTTCTGAAGTCGAGGCTGCTATGCGTAGTAAACGTACGAAGAAAACAAAAACAGTTTGTACTTTCTGTGGAGTAGGTTGTTCATTCGAAGTTTGGACAAAAGACCGCAAAATTTTAAAAGTGCAACCTTCTGACGGTCCTGTAAATGCTATTTCTACTTGTGTAAAAGGAAAATTCGGCTGGGACTTCATCAACTCTGAAGAACGAATTACAAAACCATTAATTCGTAAAAATGATGCATTTGTTGAATCTTCATGGGATGAAGCTCTTGACTTAATTGCTTCTAAACTAGGTGGCATTCAAAAAGAACACGGTTCTGGTTCTGTCGGCTTTATTTCTTCTTCAAAAATTACAAACGAAGAAAACTACTTAATTCAAAAAATGGCACGTCAACTGTTCGAAACAAACGACGTTGATAACTGCTCACGCTATTGTCAATCTCCAGCTACAGATGGCCTGCTACGCACAGTTGGTATAGGTGGCGACGCTGGAACGATCAAAGATATCGCAAAAGCTGGCCTTGTTATTATTGTTGGGGCAAACCCTGCAGAAGGTCACCCTGTTTTAGCTACTCGTGTAAAACGTGCCCATAAGTT
The DNA here is from genome assembly GCF_044763535.1 of Lysinibacillus sp. NPDC095746. NCBI lineage: Bacteria > Bacillati > Bacillota > Bacilli > Caryophanales > Bacillaceae > Lysinibacillus > Lysinibacillus sp. NPDC095746. Next base: position 53,169 of record NZ_JBIWGL010000013.1, on the reverse strand, counting down.
ACACGGTCAAAAATTAATTGTTGCCGACGTTCGTAAACATGAAATGGCTGAGCGTTCTGATATTTTCATGCGCCCAAAACAAGGAACAGACCAAGTATGGTTAATGGCCGTTACAAAATATATGATCGATCAAGGTTGGCATGATGAAGCCTTCATTCAAGAGAATGTGCACTTCTTTGATGATTTTAAAGATGTACTTGAAACATACACACTAGAATATGCAGAAAAAGAAACGGGCATTTCAAAAGAAACGTTGATAAATGTTGCTGAAATGATTCGTGATGCTGACGGTACATGTGTACTTTGGGGTATGGGTGTTACACAAAATACAGGTGGCTCCTATACATCAGCTGCAATTTCTAACCTACTTCTAGCTACTGGTAACTATCGTCGTCCAGGTGCAGGTGCCTACCCTCTTCGTGGTCACAACAATGTTCAAGGTGCTTGTGATATGGGTACACTACCGAATCTATTACCAGGTAATCAAAAAGTAATAGACGATGAAGCACGTAAGAAATTTGAAGAAGCATATGGTGTGAAAATCAAACCTGAACCAGGTCGTACGAATATGGCAATGTTAGATGCGATCATGGAAGGTAAAATGAAAGCAATGTATTTAGTTGGGGAAGATATGGCACTAGTAGATTGCGATGCTAACCATGTAGATAAAGTACTTTCACAATTAGACTTCTTTGTTGTACAAGATTGCTTCCTTTCACGTACAGCACAATATGCAGATGTTATTTTACCAGCAGCACCTTCTCTTGAAAAAGAAGGTACGTTCACGAATACAGAGCGTCGTGTACAACGACTATATCAAGTATTACCAACACTTGGTGAATCAAAAGCCGATTGGGAAATCCTTCAATTAGTAGCACGTCGCCTAGGTGCTGACTGGAATTACAGTCACCCAAGTGAAATCTTTGCTGAAATGGCTAGTCTTGCTCCATTCTTCTCGCAAGCGAACTATGATGTATTAGAAAATTGGGGTAGCTTCTGTTGGGGTAGCCATGATGGTAAAGACACACCATTACTATATGAGGATGGCTTTAACTTCCCTGACAAAAAAGCTCGATTTGCTTTAAATGATTGGATTAGACCGGTTGAATATGAAGCGCAATATGATTGCCATATTAATAACGGTCGTATGCTTGAACACTTCCATGAAGGTAATATGACAAATAAATCAAAAGGGATTCAATCGAAAGTACCTGAAATTTTTGTTGAAGTATCACCAGAGCTAGCAAAAGAACGCGGCATTGAAGATGGAGCTCTTCTTCGTTTAGTGTCTCCTCAAGGCGCATTAAAATTAAATGCCCTAGTAACAGATCGCGTACAAGGAAATGAACTTTTCTTACCTATGAACTCTGTTAGCAAAGATTCAGCGATTAATTTCTTAACGGGCCCAGCTGGAGACATCAATACATCGACACCGGCGTACAAACAAACAAAAGTACGTGTAGAAGTATTGAAGCAAAAAGGAAAATCGCCACTTCCTAGAACAAACCCGCGTTATAAAAAACGTCATCCACAAAATGGTGTTGAGGTACAACGTAAATGGAATCGTCCCGGTTACGTTCACTTAACAACTAACGAAAGGGAGTGATTTCATGGCTGCACCAATTACGACAATTCAAAAAGCGCAAGTAACAGAAGAACAACTAAAGGAAGAAAAGTTAGAGAATTTAAAGCAACTTCTTTCTGAGAATGAAGAAATGGTAAACCAGGTCTTTACAATCATGGCAGAATTAAATGATATTGGAGCGCTAGAAGCTGCTACGAAACTACTTGAAGCAAAAGAGGATGTTGCACATATTGCTCTTGGTCAATTAACGCGTAAGCCAGTGACGAATATTATCAACAACTTAATGGGTGTTGCGGGAGCACTAACTGAACTGAATCCCGAAACAACAACAAAGCTTGTTGAGGGTTTAAATACCGGTATAGATGAAGCGAACAAGGCCGTTGAATCGGACGAAAAGGTTAGTGCCTTTAAGTTGTTCAAAATGTTAAACGATCCTGATGTTAATCGTGCTGTAAACTTTGGCGTTCACTTCTTAAAAGGGCTTGGCAAAGGCTTAAAATAGGAAGGTGGTTTCTAATATGCTAACGAACGAACATATTTTAAAAACTTTGCAGAAAATCGATGATCCAGAACTTCATAAAAGCATCGTTGACTTGAATATGGTACGCAATATTCAAGTCAACGGTACGGATATCTCACTTGATATTATTTTGACTATTCAAGGATGTCCTTTAAAAGCCAAAATCCAACAAGATGTTGAAGAAGCGTTGAAAGCGATCGGCGCATCCAATGTCTCCATTACATTTGGTTCTATGACAGATGACGAACGTCGTAGTTTAACAGTTTCTTTAAAATCAGAAAAAGTGACGGATAAAGGTATGCCTAAAATGCTTCTACCCGATTCTGGTGTCAAATTTATAGCAGTTACTAGTGGTAAAGGTGGCGTCGGTAAATCTACCGTGACGATTAACTTAGCAGTAGCTCTTGCCCGTCTCGGTAAACGTGTAGGTATTTTAGATGCCGACATATATGGATTCAGTATTCCTGCCATGATGAAGATTCAACAAAAGCCAACAATGATTGACCAAACAGCTATTCCAGTAATAAGTCATGGTGTGAAGATCATGTCGATGGGTTTTTTCACAAACGAAAATCAACCTGTCATGTGGCGTGGCCCAATGCTCAACAAATGGATTCGTAATTTCCTTGTCAATACACATTGGGATGAATTAGATTATCTCCTTATAGACTTACCACCTGGTACAGGAGATGTAGCCATTGATATGGCAGCAATGATTCCACAAGCACAGGAAATTATTGTCACAACACCACACCTTGCAGCTTCTCATGTTGCTTCTCGTGCAGGTCTGATGGCTCAACATACGAAACATACGATTCTTGGTGTAGTTGAAAACATGGCCTACTTCGAAAACTCAAATGGTGAAAAGAACTATTTATTCGGTCAAGGTGGCGCAGAAAAATTAGCAGATGAACTTCAGACAAGTATCCTCGCTCAAGTTCCATTTGCGCAACCTGAGGAAAATACAGGTTCTTCCGTTTATGACGAAGACTCCATTATCGGTGAGGTATTTACCCATCTTGCAGAAGATATGATGTATCAATAAAGTGAAACTTTCATCAGTGGGCGGGTTTCTTCATCCCCCTACTTACCCATCAGGCTTTTGCAGGTAATTAATCTCTCGCCTAAGAGCATGATTAAACACAAAAATCCTTGTCTCGCGTTTAACACGAGACAAGGATTTTTTAATGGAGCCATGTTCAAATTTGAAACACTCCCCTATATGTAATTCAATAACCAGCCTTTTTTAAAACCTGCATAAAATAAAAACGGTACGTATTTTTAACAAAAGAATCTAAAGGCAACCCAACATTTAATTGATATTTTGTAAAAATAAAATAAAAACGCTTATCCCACTTTAACCTTAATAACTCCCCAGCATCTTCACCATATTTCTCCGTAAATTCCTCAATTAAAGGTTCAATCATATAGTAGCAATAGTCTTTTAAGTTTGCGAGAGCCTCTATATCTTTCTCCTTTTGAAAACGTGTAATCCAATCTTCTAATTGTTCGTTCATGTTAAAATCATCTCTCTTTATTGAGTTTCTTCCTATTATATTATAACGCTTTTTATAAGTTTTAGCTCCTCTTGTTGACGTATTGTAATTTGAAATGGTTTTAATTTTAACTCTGCTAATTTATGAGCCGTTTATTATATTCAATCCACTTTTCCATTTCTCTCTCCACGGCTCGATTTTGCCATTCAAACCAAATACCAGAACATTCACTACAGTGACTGTCTACCCCATTTTTATTATGCATATCTTTTCGAGTAAATACAGTTTTTTTACGACAGCTGTAGCAGTAAACTTCTTTCTCTTTATCAAATTCCATCACTATCAACTCCAACATTTTTACACATATTCCTTTCCGTTTTTTATATAAATTATTCTAAAACAGGGAAAACGGCATAAAATCGTATCGTCCTTCGAGTTGGCTCTCAGCTGTTCAAAACCTTGAATCTTGTATACAATGACTCTAACTATAACATTAGGATTAACTTTAAATAGTAGGGTTTTGTTTTAAACACTTTTCCTATAAGGGTAACAAACATGTGATTAACAAAAAGAACCACATACGGTAAAGTCGTATGTGGCTCTTCCACAAGTGCAAATGAAGTCATAATGTGTAGTTAAATGCGAAAGTTAAGTAAATATTTATTTGTTTTTTCTACCATATAGCCATAATGAGATAAGCGTAAAAACAATAATAGAAGCAATAATATAAATTACACTATGCATTGGGGAAAAAATCATATCGTTCCATTCATAATGGACACCAAATTGAATTTCATAATTATTTCCTGCTTCAGGTGCGCCTTCAAAAACCTTATCAAGGGAATCACGCATCAAAGCTTCTCTAAACAAAACTGTTGTATGACTAATCGGGAATACCATGATTATTTTTTGTACAAAATCAGGTACTGCGCCAAGTGGCACGTATACTCCGCATAAAAAACCAATAGCGGTACCTACAACTGTATTTAAGGTTGAAAAAGCATTTTGTGTTGAGACTAACAGAGTAAGAAATAGGTTAAAAACACTGCTTAGTGTAACTGCAAGTACAATAATCCCAATGAGTTGAACTATTTTTTCAAACGTATACCAGGATCCGCCCATGAACACAATAAATAATTGACATGCAATTAACCCAATAAGCGATAAAACAAAGCCAATAAGCAAGGAATTGATAACATAGCTTAATTGAATTTTTGCACGTGCATTAGGAGTTGTTAAAAAATCTGCCATTACTTTTGTCTCTAAGTCCTTTATATAAATACCTAGAGCTGCTAACGTCGTAGTTACAGCAATAATGGAGAGTAAGCCTGCAACCATCCATTCATTCACCATAGTTTTCAATTGATCCGATGCTGGTACTAATTGTTCAATGGCATCTACTTGTGTTTTTTGAATAAAAATTGCATACAGCATGATAACAATAATCACTGATAAGATTGAAAAAAATACAAGCATACGATCACGTCGAAATACTTTATTATGCCTACTAACCAAATTCAACATTGTGTTCATGTTAATGGCACCTCCTCATTGATACGAATAAATACATCGTCCATCGAACCTTTCTTTACTTCAAATGAGCTGATAAAAGTCTGAAGTTCTTTTAAAATATCAAGTGCATGAATGGTAGATTGAACACGTACGCGGTACTCACCATTTTTCTCTTCAAAATTAAGATTGTTTTGTGTTAGTAATGATGAACCATCTACACCGTTATTAAAAAAGACAAATAATTCATCATATGTATATTGCTCTTTTAATGTATTTGGTGTACCTTTAGACACGATTTTTCCTTCCTTCATTACTACTATTTCATCTGCTACAGCAGCTTCTTCCATATAATGAGTAGTCAAAAAAATCGTCATATTCGTTTCTTCTTGTAGCTTTTTAATTGCATCCCAAACAAAGACGCGTGTTTGTGGATCAAGGCCTGTTGTGGGTTCATCTAAAAATAAAATAGTTGGTTTATGAATAATTGCTCTTGCAATATCTGCACGTCGCTTTTGACCGCCAGATAATGTCCCATATTTTTTCTTCGCAATATCTTCTAAATGTAAATAGCGATCTACAAATCCCCAGTTTTCTTGTAATTCTTTTTTTGTCAAGTTATATATGTTACCTCGATGTAAGATATTTTCTTTCACTGTTAGACGCGCGTCCAAAATGCTTTGCTGAAAAACAACCCCTATTGCTTTTCGAATTAAATAATTATTTGTTCGACTACCTAGAGTCACACCATTAATTTTTACATCTCCTGAAGTTTTTTCCAACAATGTACACAACATTTCAATAGATGTAGATTTTCCAGCACCATTTGTCCCTAAAAATGCAAATAATGCACCCTTCTTTACCTCAAACGAAATTCCCTTTACTGCTTCATGTGAACCGTATTTCTTACTTAAATTTTTCACGTCAATTACTAATTCCATTTAACTAACCTCTCTTTCTATTTTGTAATAAGTTATTAATTTCATCTACTTCACGCTTTGTTAGTAGCCATAATAGAATCCAAATAATGATATAGGCGATGGCTTCAATTAAAAAAACTGGCCAGATGGTATGCCATTTTGATAATTCAAACCAAGAGCCGACCAATCCTGCGACAAAGACACAAATAGTAACAAAACAGAAATGAAGTGTTAATTGAACATTGAAAGACACAATTCCCGTTTCAAATATAAGTGTTGCAATGCCAATCGAAATACCCATAATTGCTGCAGTCAATAGCTCTCTTAATAGATCTTGACCACTAATTAAACTATCTGGGTTCGCAACACTACCCAGTGTTAATATTACATAGGACGTGCTTAGTCCAATAAGAAGTCCAATTATCCCATTTTGTATAATTTTTATTGTTAATTCCTCCCAATACCGAGTGCTTGTTTTAGTTTCTTTAAATAATTTCGACTCACAACAACGGAAATCTCATTTTCTAAAAATAGTTGTGTTGATCCAAGTGGCCCTAATTGTATAGAGGTAATTTTAGAAATATTAACAAGAGTTGATTTATTGACACGCACAAATTTGTCGCCAAGTAATTGTTCCAATTCATAAATTCTCCGCTTTGAGTCAAATTCTTCTTCTTCAGTTTGAAAAAAAACTTTTATACCTTCTGCATAGATACAGTAAATATCATTCGTTTTTAACATGTGAATTTCATTATCCCTATACCCATCAATGACATTAACTTCATTCTTTTTTAATTGTTTCATCAACTGTTCAATTTCAGCGTTATATTCATTTGCATAAATGTGTACTTCTATTTCATCATATTGCTTTTCGATATTTATCTTTATTTTCATCTAGACCTCCATGCCACTAAAATAATGATACCATTTAATTTTCCATAAAATTAAAAATCTAAATGAAATGTATTAAATTAACTACAAGGTGTTTATTTTCTTTAATAAGTTGCATATTTAAGTTTTTGCCTCTTAGATACATCAAGCACTTAACACTTCGAATTAAGTAACTGAAAAAGTAATTGAAAGTGGAATTCCAGTCCAAATTACCGAGATAACTATTCAACAAATCCTTTTTATGCATCTAAATAGAAGAAAAACGTTTCAAAAACATTGAGCTTTTGAAACGTCTAGGTAAATCGAAATTACTTATTATTAAAGTTGAATTTATTTTTTATTCATATATTTTTCTAACTGCCTCTTCTCCCATTCTTCCCCCAAAAACTTGCCTCTACTAAATACTGAAATACCATGTGCTACAATTCCGATTCCCCAACCTAGTAAAGTATAAATAAACCATAAGCTTCCCGGTGAAGAGAATAAGTTAATAATTATCAATCCTAAATTGACAATTATATATACAAATAAGTGGATATAAAAACTCTTCAATGCTCGAACTCTCTTTATCGAACGTTCATATTTTTCATTATCACTCAAAAATATCCCTCGCTTTTTGATAGAAAAGTTGTTTAGAGCATATAGGATCCATGTTTCCCTCTATTTTCGAAGCTCTTTAAAATCCTGCTAACAAGGATTATCCATTTATACACGACTTTTATATGGTACGTATATATTTATATATCTCAGAAAGAAGACGATCCTGCGAGCTATTTAAAAAGAAATGATTCCCTGGTAACAAAAACATTTGAAAGGATGAATTTGTTATTTTTCCCCACTGCAAAATACTCTCTTCACTCACCTCTTTATCTCGCGTTCCGCCAAACGCAATAATAGGAATTTTTAGAGACGGCCCTTGTTCATAAACATAGCACTCACATATTTCTAAATCAGCTTTTATCATAGGTAAAGAGAGTTGAACAAGTTCTTGCTCTTCAAAGAACCAATCTGGTGTTCCATTTAGACTCTTCAACCTTTCTAAAAGTTCATTATTTGGTAGAGTATGATAAAAAGTTGAAGATTTCCGTGGTAAATGTGGTGCCCTGTGAGCAGAGACAAATAAACAATCTGGACGAACACCATGACGCTTCTCCAAATGACGGGTGAACTCAAAGGCTATTAATGCGCCCATACTATGTCCAAAAAATACAAAAGGAACATCATCTATAAACGACAAAAATGCTTCTTCGAGTGCTTCTAAAAGATTCGGAAGATTAGAAATTGGCTTCTCGATCAATCGATTCCCTCTACCAGGTAATTGAATACAGCATACCTCAACATCTTCAGGTAAATAGTCACCCCAATCTTTATATGTTAGGGCATTCCCCCCAGCGAAAGGGAAGCAAAAAAGGCGTAGACGTGGTGCCTTTATAGCTTTAAAAGTAACGATCCATGGATTGTACTTAATGAGAGTTAACTGATTCATTTTTAACATTCCCTTCAGACGACCTTGCTTTAACCGAATTGTTTTCTATTTCCAATTGCTCTTCAATATAAGTGGCCATCTCTTCAATTGTACTGGTTTGTAATAACGCCCTTAAAGGGAAATTGATTTGATAAGTTTCTCGGATTTCCTCAATCATTTTCATTGATTGCAAAGAATCTCCTCCAAGTTCATAAAAGCTATCATGTACGCCTATTTTATCCAATGCAAGTAAACTAGACCATATTTCGGCTATTTTTTTTTCTACTACAGTCCGAGGTTTTTCGTAACAATTAATTGTTAAACTCTCTACATCTACATTTCTTATTAGAAGTTGACGATCTACTTTCATATTTGAAGTTAAAGGGAATTTATCAACTTTTATATAATTTTTTGGAATCATATATTCGGGTAATTTTTGAATAAGAAATGTTCGTAAATTTCTTCTCTCGACAGTTTCTCCATGGGCCTGTATATAAAAAGCCAAAAGTCTTTTAGTTGTTCCTTCGTCAGCAACAGTAACAACTACATCTTTTATCGCAGGATGTTGAAGTAACATATATTCAATTTCACCTATTTCAATACGATATCCATTAATTTTTATTTGAAAGTCTTCTCTACCTATAAATTCAATGTTACCGTCTGGTAAATACCTACCCAAATCTCCTGTTCGGTATAAACGTTCTTTCGTCTTAGGATGATAGATAAAATTCTCATTTGTTCGAACTTGGTCTTTCCAATATCCAGTAGACAATCCTATACCACCTATATAAATTTGTCCTGTAACCCAATCAGGGCAAGGTTCTAGTGACTCATTTAAGACAAGCATTTTTTGTTTAGAAAGCGCTTTTCCGTAGGGTACACTTTTACTACTAGCTTGCAAATTTTCAATAGGGTAGAAAATAGACCAAATAGAAGCCTCAGTTGCACCTCCTAAACTTATAATTAATTCTGTAGATGAATACGAACGAATAAGTTCTGGCAACGAAACTGCTATCCAATCCCCGCTCAGCATAACTAGTCTAAGATTATCAGCATATCCATTTTTCTGTGATAAATGATTCATAAACATCTCCATTAAAGCAGGGACTGAATTCCACACTGTAACTTTCTCAATGCTCAAAAGCCATTCCAAATGCTTTGGATTAAACCCGGCATCTGCATCAGGTATGACAATACTGGCACCTGCGGCAAGACTTCCGAATATATCATAGACTGATAGGTCAAAATGTAAGGCTGAAAGTGCAATCACACGATCTTTCTCCGTTACATTAAACTTGCTGTTTATATCAATAATGGTATTTACTGCACCAGAATGAGTAATCATCACTCCTTTTGGATCACCTGTGGAACCAGAAGTAAATATTACATAGGCTAAATCATCAGGACTTTGAACGAATGGCAACGGTTCGTCAGACCAATCTGACAAAAATTGCTCATTTACTTCGTAAATAGATATCTCTTCTGGTAATTCTATTTGAGATTTCATTCCTGATTGGGTAAGAATAATTTTTACACCCGTAGAACGTAGAAGATATAGAATACGTTCATTCGGAAGTGCCGGATCAATAGGTAAGTATGCTGAACCAGATTGTAAAATACCAAGTACACCGACAACTTGTTCCCACCCTTTCTCCATAAAGATAGCTACTAATTGATTAGTTTGGGTTCCTTTATACTTTAAAAATCTGCCTATTTTATTGGACCATTTATAAACTTCATCATATGTCATTGTTTTATGGCTGCTGATAATCGCAGGAGAATTAGGTTGACTCTTCGCTTTTTGATTAAATAGTGAATGTAAAAGATCCGCCGACTCAATGTTTTCATGCAAAATAATATCATTTCTTAGTTCAAGTTGTTCTAGAGGAATTAATGGAATAACTTGCTGATTCCAAATCTCTTCCTCATTCGCAAGTCGAGTAACTAACGACCAAAATGTTGAAAACATGCTACGAATAAAGCCTGGGGGATAAATTTCTTCAACTACATCCCAATTACAATAAAGTCCGTTACGATCATCCCAAACGCCGCAATCTAGCCATACTTGGGAAGTTTGTGTAACACCATTTACATTCACAGGTTTAATAGGGAACGGGACATCTTTTTCCTCCGGTATTGGAACAACTAGCGCACTGGTAAAGACAACTGGCATCTTTGCTTCAAAGGCGCCTCCTTTTTTCGTTGTCATTTCACGAAGCACTTGAACACCACTAATATAATGATTTTCAAGGTCACTCCATAAATCAGCTTGGATCTTCCTTGCGCGCTCAATAAATGAGCATTCATTCGAATTTGTTACTGCCAATAAATTAACTGATGTAAACTCTCCTACAATATCATTTACTTGAGGATGTGCAGCATTTCGATTTAAAAATGTTAGATTAAGTGAAAATTCAGGGCTATTACTCCAATATCTTAGTACCTCCGTAAATGCAGCTAACAAAATACCTGTGGTAGTAATTCCCGCTTTCATTGCTTTTGATTTCAATCTCTTCCATGACTGAAAATCTAAACTCTCGTGAAGACGTACAAATTGTGGATTTCTTAATTCCTTCGGACTTTTTGATAGAGGAAGCTCTGGTGCCATTGGTAAAGAATCAACACGTTTTTTCCAATAGTCAAGAGCATTATTATACCTAACTGTTTTTTTGAATTCTTCAATTGCCATAACGTAGTCTCTAAAAGAGATTTCCAATGGTGCTAGCTCGTTTTCTTTTCCTTGATAAATTGTCACTAGCTCCCTCATTAAAATAACAAAGCTCCATACATCCCACATTAATGCATCTGAACTAAAATGGATAAGTGATTTTTGATCCTCAAGTAGAGTAATTCTTATATCAAACACTGGCCACGTATAAATATCTAGTACTTGATGGGATAATTCTTCCCTTGTAGCTTTAACTGCACTTTCTACTTCATCAGGATTTTTCCCCCGCAAATCCGTTATTGTAATTGGATAATACGGTACTTTTCGATAAACTTGTTGTTTGCCGTCGGATGTTATTACGGTTCTTAACATATCATGTCTTTTTATTAAATAGTTCCATGCCTCCTCGAACTTATTAATATCTAAATATTGTGCTTCATATTCATCATAACTATGTGTAGCAACATTACCTAATTCGTATACATCATTACGTCCAATCCAGTATGCTTGTTGGATATCAGTTAGTGGGAATGGCTCATATCTGTCTTGTAGATTAGGTTTAATAACTGGAAGTAGCTGCTTATCATCAAAGTACTCTTGATTTTTCCCTTTTAGATTATCAATTTCAATAGCCAATTTCGAAATTGTTGTAAAGTTGAATAAAGTTTGCAACGAAAATTCAATCTTAAAAATCTTCCTTACTTGTGCCGTTATTTTCATGGCAAGTAAAGAGTAGCCCCCTATTTGGAAAAAATCATCATTTACACTAATTCTAGAAACACCAAATACTTCTTTCCATATATCAACCAAAATTTCTTCTGTAAGCGTTCGGGCTGGTGTGTATTCATTAAGCATATTCCATTCAGTAATATCTGGTTCTGGTAGTCGCTTCCGATCAATCTTGCCATTATTGGTTAATGGAAATGCGTCTAACAAAACAATATAGGATGGAACCATATAATCGGGTAGTTTCGTATTTAAATAACTTTTTAAATCCCGAATAGAAACTGCACTATTTTTCTGACAAATAATATAAGCTACTAAGCTCTGCAATTCGGAATTACCGGTTCTGACAACTACAATACTTTGAGTAATCCCCGGATACTGGAGTATGTTGTTTTCAATTTCATTTAATTCGATTCGGTAACCACGTATCTTTATTTGAAAGTCTGAACGTCCAATTAATTCAATATTCCCATCTGGTAAATATTTAGCTAAGTCACCTGTTTTATATGCCCTTTTCATTGTTCCTGATTCATCAGATAATAATATAAATCTTTCAGAAGTTAGCTCTTTTCTATAGAGATAGCCTTGAGCAACTCCATCACCTGAGACGTATAATTCACCTGGAATGCCAACTGGAACTACCTGACGGTATTCATCTAAGATCAGTAGCTGGGTATTAGGAAACGGTTTACCGATAGGCAATGAATCGTTGGATTGTAATTGATTATTAGCACACTCGAAGTAAGAACTATCAATTGTTGCTTCTGTTAGGCCGTAAGAGTTAATAACCCTTGTTTGTGCCCCACAATAATTACAAAGTTTCTGATACTCCTCTATTTTCCAACTATCTGAGCCGACAATGACTAACTTCATAAAATCTAATTTTTGTTGACTATCTTCTAAGTACTGTAACAAACTACGAATAATTGCAGGGACGAACTCCGCACAATCAATTTTTTCATGAAGTAAAAGTTGATATAGTTGTTCTGGGTCTAATAAAACTTCTTCTGGACATAACACTAATTTTGAGCCAGAGCATAGCGCACGAACAATGTCACCAACGCATACGTCAAATGAAAAGCTGGCCATTTGTAAATGGGCATGCGTATTATTCATTAACTGATATTCATGTTCCCAGCCATTAAAAGTGTGCACCAAATTATTGTGGCTTACCATAGTCCCTTTCGGAAGACCTGTAGAACCAGATGTGTAGATGATATAAGCCAAACTATCTGGGTTAATCTTAATTGGCTTATTTGTAGATTTTTCTTGATTTAACTTCTCTTTTACCTGTGTATCGTCAACAACAATAGTATTTAGGCTCGATTCAGCTAAGAGCGAACTATTAAGCACTTTATTAGTGATAATAGTAGCTACCTTGGAATCTTTGAGCATGTAATGTAGTCGATCGCTTGGATATGAAGAATCCATTGGTAGATAAGCTAGGCCTGTTTTTAATACCCCTAAAACGGATATAACTAAATCCATTGATTTAGGCAAACATATCCCAATAATTGAATCCTCCGCTTCCTTTTGTTTCAAAATCAAAGATGCAAGTTGATTCGCTTTTACATTAAGCTCCTTATAGGTCATGGATTCATCTTTGAAAACGATGGCTATTGCATCTGGATTTCTCTCAACTTGTTTTTCAAACCATGTACATACGTTTTCATCTTTAGGGAAATCAATGATATTTCCATTCCATAACTTTAATTGATTCAATTCCTCAGTTGTCAAATAATTTATTTCACCAATTGGCTTATCAGGTTCAGACAGAATTTTTTCTAGTAGAATCTGGAAGTGCTCTGCCATTTTGTAAATAAAGGTACTATCAAATAGATCGGTATTATACTCCAAAATGCATTTCTGTGGATAAATATCTCCGCCATCTAAAATATCAAGAGACAAATCGAACTTTGCTGTACCACCATCTATAGGTTGATAATTCATCAATACATTATTAAGTCGATAGTTTGGAACCGCATTTTGATATGTGAATAAAACCTGAAAAAGCGGGTTAAGACTTGAGCTTCTTTCAGGAGCTACATTCTGAACAATACTCTCAAAAGGAACATCTTGGTGAGAGAAAGCTTCTAAAGAAGCTTCCTTCACCTGCTTAAGTAAATTTTTAAAGCTTAAATTTCTAGACAGCCTTACACGAAGAGGCAAAGTATTAACAAATACACCTATTAACTTTTGGAATTCATTTCGGTTTCTTCCTGAGATAGGAACACCAACGATAATGTCATCTTGTCCAGTGTAACGATATAACAAGGTATAAAACACTGTAAGCATTGCCATAAAAGCTGTCGACTCTTCAGAATTATATAATTTTTTCAAATTATCACTTGTTGCTTTTGATAACTCAAAAACATATGAGGATCCCTTAAAAGTTTGTATTGCCGGACGTAAGTAAGTCGTCGGTAGTTCTAAAACAGGCGGAGAGCCTTCGAGGGCTGTTTTCCAATATGTTAGCTGTTCTTGAAAAAGTTCATCAGTCAAATACTTCTGTTGCCATGACACGTAGTCAGAATATTGCATTGTAAGATTCTTTAATTTAGAAGGTGTGTTGTTGATAAAAGCTTCATATAACTCACTAAGCTCTTGTAATAATACTGTAACGGACCACCCATCAAAGATAATATGATGCATTGTAACTACTAGGTAGTGTTCATCATCATTCAATTGAAGTAAAACGACTCTCCATAAAGAAGAGTCATCTTTTAAATTAAATGGTTTTTGAATTTCCTCATTGACGATTCTATTTCGCTCTTGACGTTGTACGTCTTTAGGCAATTCTCTTAAATCTAAAAATTCCATCATCACTGAAGATTCGGACGTTATTTTTCTTATAGGTTCACCGTTCCTATCTTCAACAATACTTGTACGAAGTGTTTCGTGTCTATTAGCTATTTCTTTGAAACAAGCCTGCAAAACATCAATATCAAGCTCTCCCAATAACAGAAAAGCAGAAGGAATATTGTAAGCAGAGCTCTCAGGATCTAATTGACTTAAAAACCATAATCTTTTCTGAGGAAAAGATAAAGTATGGTTTTCAGTTTTAGGGATTTCTCGGCCAATTAACTTTGACTTAAGTTGATTTACCAGCAAAGCTTTCTGTTCATCTGTAAGTGTTCCAATCTGATCAAGATACTTATTCAACTTGATCCCTCCCAGCTGCGACTAAACTAATAATATCGTTTATTTTGTCTTCTGAAAGTTCTCCTAAATCCGAAATAATCTGTTCTACTTCTTCATCTTGGATTAAGTTGTGCTTTTTATCTAGCATTTCCATAATATTCATTGATAACTCTTGTGAAGTTACCCCACGTAATAAATCTACAACAGCAATAGTAACCTGAAGACTTGCTTCAATTGTATTTTTCAACTCCATTGCCATCATGGAATCTAAACCAAAAGCGTTAAGTGGTACATTTACTTCTATCTGTGTACGATTTAAACGCAACACGGCACAAGATAATTCCATAATGTGTGCTTCAAGTTGTGATAGCTGTTCCTTACGATCCTTTAATTGTAATAAACTATTCAAAAAGTCTTGCGAATTATCTTCTGAATTATCCGTGTGACTTTGTAATTCTCTATGTTTATTAACAAGTTCGGCAATGATAGGAGGTACATTTCCAAGAGGATAGTTTTTATCGGCTACTTTTGGCCAATCTGCTCCTACTACACTGAATTGCGCTCTATTCTGACATAATAATTGGTTAAGTGCCTCAAGCCCTTGATCATTTGTCATCGAATATAAACCGCGATTATCAAAGTAATTTAGCAAATCAAGCTGTGTAGCCATCCCAGATTCTAGCCACGGCCCCCAGTTAATACTTAATCCATGCATTCCCCGAGATCTTCGATAATGTGCCAATCCATCTAAAAATGCATTGCCCGCTGAATAATTAGCCTGTCCACTCATAACTACAACAGATGCAATGGATGAATATAGAACAAAGAAATCTAGTGATTGGTTTTCAAAATGTTCATGTAAGTTCCATCCGCCAATCATTTTTGGTCGAAGAACATCGGTAAATTGTTGCTGATTCATTTGATATAATAATTGTGGTCGAGCTACCCCGGCTGTATGGATTACTCCACGGATTTCTGGCCATCCAGCTTCAGAATATTGAAGCAGAGATTTCTCTATTTCACTCTTATTACATACATCAGCAGTAGCTATATGGATAGTAGCACCCAGCGACTCTAGCTCTTTTATAGCTGTAATACGCTTCCCTTCTACACTATCGATATCTACTTTATCCCAATCTAAGCGATTGTGGAATTTTCCACGGCCCATTAAAATTAAATGCCTAGCGCCTTTTTTAATCATCCAGCGAGCCGTTAATAACCCTAAACCACCAAAACCACCAGTAATTAAGTAACTTGCATCTGGTCTGAATACTATTGGAAGTGGCTTATTAAGTTGAACATCTTCTTCTAACCGAACAACAAAACGTTCCCCTTGTCTAAAGGCAACATGATCTTCTCCATCTGTATTCCAAATCTCTTCAAATAATAGATTACTATTTTTCTCAACTGACAAGGAATCATCTAAATCTATAATTCCTCCCCATAAATTCATATGTTCCTGATGCCCAATCGCTTTTGCTAGCCCCCATACAGCTGATTGAGCTACATTATTCAAACCGTCCGTACCTACTTGCTGTGCTCCAGTCGTTGCTACCCATAAACGAACATTATCTGGAAGCTGCTTATGAACAATAGATTGAACAAGGTGAAGCAAACCAACACAACCCAATTCTTCCACTCTATTTAAGCCATTTGTGTTTAAAATATCTGTTACTTTATTATCAAGTGCCCAACCATAAATAATTCCTCGACATTGAGCGGAATCTGAAAGTATATCATCCATTAATATAACGAAATCTTCAGAATTTGAAGGGTTTATAGTAAATATATTATTTGTTTTTTCGTATTTAACTCCTGGATGCACAGAATAACAGTGCTCTCCTACCTTAATTAGCTTTTCTGCAACAGAATGTCCTATTTTTTGTTCGTCTTCAAAAATTATCCAATACCCTTTGTTAGAAACGTTTTTTACAGGAGAAAATTCACTAGCTTCTTTTCTTACTTGCGTATGCCATTGCAATTCATATATATCTTGTGTTCCTAAAGATTTGTTAGATGAAGTTGTATCCTTTAATGAAACTGCGTTACATCCTAAAATTTCCATAATAATATTTCCTTCAGAATCAAAAAGGTGTATATCTCCCTCTAATGATGTTTCTGTTTTGTTCAAAATAGAAGCATGAATCCACAAATCTGTATTTAAACGAACTTTTTGATGTAAAGCTCCCTTTGCTACACCTACAGGCATATAAACTGTCGTATTCTCTTCGTCCTCTTGGAATGGCAATGCAGCAGCAAGTACTTGGAAACATAAATCCAAGATAGAAGGATGTATTTCATACTCATCCAATTGAGCTCCAATTATTTCGTGTAAACTTATCTTTGCCAATGCTTCTTGCTCGCCTTGCCATAGTGTTTCAATACCCTGGAAAGTTTCTCCATACTCAAGACCGAATTTACGGAATTGCAAATAACATTGTTCCTGGGAAAGTTGTAAAGTACAACGTTGTTTTAAGACCTGAAGTTCTTTGTTTTGAGATTTAAGACTAACGTTCGGTCTTATCTGCCCTTCAGCATGTAATGTCCAGTCCTGACTTACTCCCGTAGGCTGACTATAAATAGAAACTGTTGAGTTTTCCACTGAGTAAACCAGTCTTAATTTTACAGACTCTCCTAATGTTAAAAACAAGGCTTTATTAAACTTAACACTTTCACCACAGACGAAACCAGTAGACCCAAATAATTCTTTAGATGCTGCTAACATCATTTCAACATATGCCGCCCCAGGATATACATATGCTCCCTGAATTTGATGGTCGCATAAATAAGGAAGGCGATTCAAATCTAAATCATTTTCCCAAGTAGGCTCAGGTGTATTTAATTTTTTTCCTAGTAATGAATGGACATGTGTTCCCAGTCGCTCTTGTTCGGATATTAAAGACTCTTGCCAATAGCGTTCTCTCTGCCAAGGGTAAGTAGGTAAACAGATCGTATTATCCGCCTTTTTGTGTATGTTATCCCAATTAATAGCATACCCTTTTGTATATAAGGCACCAAGAGATCCGAATAATACCTCCTTATCTACGGCTTTGCGACGTAAAGAAGGGATTATAAGTCCTTGAACGTTATGAAGTGACAAGCATTCTGAAATAGAATTAGCTAAAACAGGATGTGGGCCTACTTCTATAAAATTATAGAAACCATCTTCAATCATGTTATTCGCTGCTGCTGCAAAAAGTACTGAATCTCTTACGTTTTTCCACCAATAGTAGGCGGTAAAGTCGTCATTACTCATTAACTTGCCAGTTACAGTAGAATAGATTGGAGTGTGTGGTTTATGAACTTTAATATCTTTAAGAGCATTTAAAATATCTTCTTTTAAAGGATCCATATAATGACTATGATACGGAACTTTAACATTTAGGTATTTATAAAATATTTTTTTCTTTTCGAGTGATTCAATAAGTATATCAAGGGATTCAGGAGCCCCAGCAAGCGTTACAGCATTAGGACTATTAATAGCAGCTATAGATATTTGATCAAGATCTAGAATTTCAATTCTGGCTTCTTCAAAAGATAATCCTACTGCTACCATCTGACCTAATCCAGTAGTACGTTGTTGTAGATTACTTCGATGGTATATTACCTTTACTGCATCTTCTAAACTGTAAACACCAGCACAATAAGCTGCTGCAACTTCTCCAGCACTATGTCCTACGATAGCATCAGGTGTTATTCCCCAAGATTTCCATAATTCAGCCAAACCAACTTGTAGCATAAAATTAGCTGGCTGTGCAACTTCAGTTTCCTCCATTTTGGATGATAGTTCATCAGCTAGCATAGCATCAATTATTGACCATCCTGAAAGACGTTTAAATATCTCGTCGCATTGCTCTACGGCTTTACGGAACACATCATCTTTTTGAAGAAGTTCTCTACCCATTGCCCACCATTGAGGACCCATTCCAGTGAATACTAAACTTAAAGGTGATTTTTTATTATCAGCGACTCCTGAGACAATACCAGCTTCTTTACCATCTTCCAGGAATACATCTAATTTCTCCATTAATTTATCCACAGAATTTGTAGTTATAGCTAATCGATGACTATGATGGCTACGTCTTGTAATAGCGTTATACCCAATATCACGTAATGAGTATTTATTATCAGAAATAGCTCTTTTGAAATCTTTAGCATAGTCTTTTAATGCCTGAGTATTCCGTGCAGATAAAACTATTGTTTGGAGATCCTCCGTTTTTTCTATGTCCTGAATAGTCTCATTAGGTACATATTCTTGTAAAACCACATGGGCATTTGTTCCACCGAATCCAAATGAATTAACACTAGCAATTGCTACGTCAGTTTCTGGCCAAGCAGTTAATTTTGTTGGAACTTTAATATTTAGTTTTTCAAAATCGATATCAGGGTTGGCATTCTTAAGGTGGAGATGAGCCGGTATTTGACGGTTCTTTAAACAAAGAATTGTTTTAATTAATCCCGCTACACCTGCTGCAGCTTCCGTATGCCCAATATTAGTCTTAACTGATCCGATATAACATTTGTCCCCAGGAACTCTATCAGCCCCCAAAATACTTCCTAATGAATTAGCTTCTATAGGATCTCCAACCGGCGTTCCTGTTCCATGAGCTTCTACGTACTGTACCTGATTAGGTTTAATACCACTCTTTTCATAAACGTCACATAATAATTGTTTTTGTGCTTCTGCTCTTGGCACAGTAATACCTTGGGAATTACCATCTTGATTAACCCCACTACCTCTAATAATTGCATGGATAGGGTCATTATCCTGAATTGCTTGAGAAAGTGGTTTTAATAATACAACTCCTGCTCCTTCGCCACGTACATAACCATTAGCAGAAGAATCAAATGCTTTAGATCTCCCATCAGCTGATAACATCCCTGCTTTAGATTCAGCAATAAAATATTCTGGCTTAATCATTACATTGACACCGCCCGCGAATGCCATTGTACTTTCCCCATTCCTTATACTTTGACAAGCTAAATGTAACGCAACAAGGGATGAAGAACATGCTGTATCCACCGTAATACTTGGCCCACGGAAATCATATGTGTAAGAAATTCGGTTTGCCAATAACGTCATCATCGCGCCTGTAGCTGAGTGTGCATCTACTAAATGTCTGTTAGATTCCGAAAATTGCAATAATTTATAATCTAAAGTGAAAGCACCCATGAAAACACCTACATTTGTACCTGCTAAACGTTCCTGCATTTGACCTGAATTTTCCATAGCCTCCCAACAAACTTCTAGAAGCAAACGTTGTTGCGGATCTAATAAAGCTGCTTCCCTAGGAGATATACCAAAGAAAGAGGCATCAAATTGATCTACATTGTCTAAAAATCCACCCCACATAGAATTCGATTTCCCTTGGTTTACCTTATTAGAACTATAGAAGTTTGATATACTCCATCTATCACTTGGAATTTCAGTTATAGCGTCCACTTCATTACTTAATAACTCCCAGAAAGATTCTGGTGAGTTTACACCTCCTGGGAAACGGCATCCAATACCTATTACCGCAATTGGTTCTGTTAAATTATCTTTTAATGTCATCATATTCCCTCGCTTATAGTAGTTTTATGTTTTTGAAAAGAAGTTTTTTTATCTTGCGTTTAAAGTAGCAATGTATTGTTCTTTGTACTTCCTTAACGACGTATAAAAGAATGTATATCAAACCTTCACAGAATTGGATAAGTCTTCCGTAAATTACTTTCTTAATAGAGGTTATTTCGGTACCAATCTAACGTTTCTTTTATAGCTTTTGCATGCGGTGTAACCTCTAGACCAAATGTACGCTCATACTTACTATGATCAACGATATATGGTTGATTATAAACATAATAAATTTCTTTCATTTCACGCATATAAGGATTAAACAATGCCATTAATCGGAATATTTGTTTCGGAGCACATTGTACTTTAAATGTTTTCTGTATTTCTTTATAAACTAGTTGTATTAGTTCTTTAGTAGTGACAGTAGTATCACTCGGGATATGCCATATTTCTCCAAGCGATTCTTCATTCTCTGCTAAAGTTACAAGTCCTCTAGCGAAATCATTTATATAAATATGTGTATGAGGAACATCTATGCACCCAATTACTTTAGCTGCTTTTCCTTGTAACGCAGACTTAAATACCCTTTCACCTAGGATTGAATGTAAAACATTTGGACCATAAAAATCAGGTCCTCTTCCAATAGCGGCCCGTATTGTACCACTATAGTGAGCTTCTAATATTTCTTCAGCCATTTGAGCTCTAACTAACCCCTTCCGATCACTCGCAAGATTTAACGACGATTCATTGTACGGCTGTTTTGAAGAACCATACATAAAAAGGTTATCTGCATAAATCAATTTAGCCCCTGCTTGACTTGTTCCATAAATAATTCCTTTGTTTAAATTCGGAAATTGCTCTGGCCACTTCGTATAATCAGGTTTGGCACAATGATATACAACTGTTGCTCCCTTAAATGCATTAGCTGACTCTTCAAAATTTGAAACATTCGCATGGATTAAAATTACGTCCTTAGGAAGTTCGATGAAACTCTTTTGGTTAACCATTATGACCTCTTTCTCCCTAATTAGAAGCTCTCTCATTACTGCAAGCCCAAGTGGTCCAGTTCCAACTACAACATGTTTTTCTTTATTAGCACACATTTCAACCTCCCACAAAACACTCTTTTTGGAAAACAAAAGGCAATATAACAAATAATAACATTAATCCACCCTTTTTAACTCTACCATATTTGTATCTTATTGGAAATAAATATTTCTGAATTTTATGTTAAAATACCTATGTTTATATTTGCTACCTTTAGAACTATATTGATTTCGAATACGCATTAAAAGTAGGATAAATATTCCAAACCTCTTTACTTTGAAATTAAGGTGCAAATGTATTATTTGAATAATCGTTTAAACGGTAAAAAATCAGTTATATTAATCTAAAAAGATCCAAAGCATAAATATTAAGAGTTTTCTAGTCACTGTCGCACTTGTCTTATAGTAAATTATTTTAAAATTGCTCTAAGACTTCCTTCCATCAGTGAGCCATGCCTTTCCGTCGCCCTGAGATTGCCATCCGTCAATGCCTGAACAAAAACAATAAGGAAATAAAAAGTGAGGGTAAAATGGGATAAGAATTATTCGGAGTTGTGAAATGATAGAAACACTTTATTTTTCAACTTATGGACTTGAAAGAAAGTTATATTAAAACTGTTGGGGAAGGTCTTTCTATCCCTTTAAAATCAATTACTTTTGAGATTGATTAATGAAAACGAAATTATTTTTACTAATGATTCATTGACGACAAATACAGATTATCTGTTTGTAATGAAAATGCTTTATTCCTAAAAAATTAGATCTGGAGTTTTCACTAAATTTATTGAGATTCTATTAATCTTTTAAAATTGATTTAAAAAACCTCTTCTTTTTGTAGCCTTTGAGAAGCGTCTGATAGCGTCGTACTAGCAGCATAATCGACGAGTTTATAGACAATAACAAAAAAAGAGAGCATAAACATTGATTTATGCTAGCGATATTTTTTTCTCCATTTTTTTAAGTTTTTTTAGATGATATGATACATTTCTCCATAAAAATTTTCTCTCTATTCATTCTCCATCCTTTTCTAACGTATTCTCAAAAAAGGAAAAGCACTTCAAATCCTTGATAACAAAGGATCTGAAGCGCTTTTCAGTTGGTTCAAATTTATTCTATCTGGATCTATAGACGTCCCAGGAGGACAATACTGATATATCAACGGTTTACAACTATCATGTTTACCCTAATTTAAAGATAACCCATCACACCTGAATTTGTCTTTTTCTTCTTTATCGAAAGTAGGATTAAATCAAGCAAAGACCAAGTTTGAGTAATCTAATACTAAACTCGGCCCTTTTATACATTACTATTTTTATTTTAGTAGTCTTAGTTTTGGATATATTTTGGAAATTCCTATACCCTCTATTGTTGCATTTTCAAATAGTTCATTGTAGCCATTAAACTCTTGTGTGTACGAATCTTTAGTTCTTGATAGGAAGGATTTTTCTAAACTATGACTTATCCAGTATTCATCCTCTTTATAGTAAAAATTGAGTTCGTCACCCATTGAAATGAGTTTTTTGAATTCTAAATATTCTTTTTCACCCATGTACTTTGCTCCTTTTTAATAAACTAGACCTCTACTAGTGCAGTTCCAGTCATGTCTATGAGGTACTTTTGGGTGTTACTTCGAATTTCCATGATTTGTATAGTCAATATCCAGGTCAGCATTCCCATTTTTATCATAATATCTTCCTTGCTCAACTTTTCCGTTTCAAGCGCCATTTGCAGTTCTGTCACGACTAGTAAGAGCACCATCAAATTTTACCTATAAAGTATATTTAAATAGGCATCATTTGCTACGTCTTTGTTGAATCGTATTATTAATTCAATTAAACGATCCCTTATTCTATATGTCTTTTATTCCTTTTTCACTATGAATTACAACCTAAAATTTTCACCAAAATAATCCTGTACCAATTACAGGTCGTTCTTTCCTTCTATTCTTCTTTTTCCGGAAAGGCAATACCAAATGTTGTATTAAGGACTATTCAGTTTATTAATCAAATTTTTCGACAAACAATCCCATAGCGTTTATTTCTGGAATAATTGGCTCCAGAGATTTTGAACTATGAACCCCCATTAAATAATCGTATCCGATAAATATTTTTAGCTTTCTCGGAGAAAATATATCAACCCCAATATCTTCTCTAAGCTGTAACCTACATAAACTCTCAACTTCGTCAAGACCCGCCTGACTTCCATTAAAATTTGAATAGAAGTCAAGTAAACTTTCGGAGTACAACTGGGAATAAGGTTTTATTAAATTTAAAAATTCTTCTTTTGAGAATGAATGACATAAATTTGCTACAGATAAACTAGTAAGTGAATGAAATTTAATTATTAGTTTCACTGCATCAACATATTTATCCTCTATCCCTATATACTCTTCATCCGTTAATAATATTCCATCGAAAGATTTCCCAATATCACTGATTGCAGTCCACTCATTTTTTTGATAACATCCAGCTTCATCCCTGAACAAAGGGTCATACTTAGAAATACTGTACTTGTGCATTATTAATCACCTATCCTATTAAGATTAGCATTATATGTGCTCATCCTAGTGCTTTTAAAATAACGAACTCCAGAAAGTTTCTAAACCCAATATTTTATACTTGTCCTTTGCACCTTAAGATTTATAAATATCGAATACCTTTTTTAATGATTCTAACACTGTCTGATCTGTCAAAAATTCAAATTTCATGTTATGTGTCTCATGACTTCCTCCGATTTGGCCATGGACAACTAAATGCCCTAATTTATTATTTATACACAAACTCAATACAGAATCTGAATCATTATCTTCTATTTCACAAACACCTTCTAACATATTGTACATGTTAGATAAGATATTTGTGATTGTATCAATATTATTTTGCGATAAGCAAAAATTGGTCGCACCTTTGAATTCACCAGATTTCACTTTTATTTTAAATGTAGAATACCCCTCAATAGTATATAAATGTTCTATATATAACTCTTTTTCGGCCGAAAAAATAATATTATATTCCATCCTATTCCCTCCCTTACTTAACTTCTGAAAGATTGGTATACGATTTTGATACGCCTGAACCTGTTTGCTCTACTTTAATATTGTCAAAAAAGCCATAGCTGTTCGAATTGACATATACTTTTGCTCTGACAAAATCCTTGTCTGCAATGAAAGTATTTTTTGCAAATTGCCATCTAGTCGCATGCTCATTTTAAGAAGTCCCACTCGCATTTGTGGAACAGACTAATTGTGAATACCAGTTGTTGCTGCACTCGTCGTATAGCCCCAACCTGAAACTGTTAGGTTCACCTTTTTTCCTTTGATTTCAACATATTGACCAGCATATCTTGCTATATTTACAGTTCCTGTTAATCATGTACTGTAGTTGCCAGCATATTATATTGCTAAGGAACATCCATCACCTGTAGCCAGATTGTTTAATGCCCAATCATCAGCGTTGCCCCAGAACCTAACTCAAAGCTTTTCAAATTGATTCAGCACGTATATGCGGTTTCACTTGGTAACGTAAACGTATCTTGGCCAATCTTTTTTGTTTTCATTTCAATGTAAAACATTAGACAAAGCTAAATTATATACGATTGGTGATGGAATCGATATAAGTAAAAGGGATTCGATTTAAAATAGACATCTAGCATCTTTATGAACATGAGCATAATCCCGATTTTGGACCACTTTATTCAATTAATTATGAATGACAATATTTAACGGAATAATAATCCTGTTTACCTTGATAAGAATAAAACGATAAAATATGTTAGATCAACTTTATATTTGCTACAATGAAATATTCAACAGTTAAACATAGGAAGTGAAAAATTGTATTATATAGTACTTTCAATAGGATTATTGCTTGTTCTCTCGCAAGCTATATTATTAATTTTTATGTATCAAGACAAAGAACTTCTATCCTTTGATGGATTTAAGTCTCTTTTTGGTTTTTTAGTAGGTGTTACTTTGTTAGTGCTTACCCTACCAAGTCTAAAATCTGTTATTCAAAAAGATTATGATGTTATTAGTGGAGATTGTACGATTGAAGTTTCTTCTTCCGGGCGCTCTGCAGAAGCATCTTTTAACATGATAGATACTGATGAACAATATTACTTTAGCGAAATCCCTGAGCTAGATGCTTATGGTAAGTCAATTCCTTACTATTGTAAGGTGACTGTTACAAAAGACCATATCTTTGAAATCGGTTATGAAATTTATGATGCCAAATCACGAAAATTAATATCAAAAAATGACTAAAGACGTTTGTAGCCGCCTCTAGTTTTATTTTGGTCAATGTTGGCGCAAGCCCAAGCGAATGCCGATACTGTTGGAGCAGGATTAGCGACTCAACCCGTTGGCGTGGGTGAGTATTTAACTGGAATGTCGTTAATTACACCATTACATATATAAACAAAGCTATATCGTTAAGCCAACCATTATTAAAACACTAGCCGAGAAACGCGCAGAAGCACTTCAAACGAACGCGCTTTGTCGTATTCTTTACTTTCATTTGCCCTAACCATCCGTAAATGGCGTCAGCATCTATAGCAAGCAAGTATTCAACGCCTGTCTTACGAACAAAATCGTTTACGTACGTTTCATAATCGTGAACCGTACGCTCACGCAATCCGCTCGCTCGCATCTGTCTTACGACAATTTCTAACGCTTTTTCGATAGATAGCACAGACTTCGGATTAACAACGATCGGGTTCTTGCTATCCTCCGCGCTGAATATTCCATTTAAATCCACACCTACATTTAAACCGTTTCTTTTATTAGACAAGCAAAAAACCTCTAACGTTTAGTTAGAAGGCGTTTCAATTTCCGCAGTTAGACCGCTTCATTGACCGCTATAAAACTACGCTAGAAGGCTATTTGACGCGATTTATAACGCAATAATGACGTCCCAGGAGAACATACTACAATATTGATATATCAATGGTTTACAAACAGAATGATTACCTTTTGTTTACCTTGAATTTTTTGACCACCCATCATGGAGTGGTCATCTAATAGTTTTTTAGCTAAACCCAAGACATCGGTAAACATCCTATCCTCATGTCAATCAACCATAAAAAATAGTCCCCTTATCAAAAAAATAAGAGGACTTTATATAATTCTTAATCTATCACTTATCTCCAACTGGCTTTAATAAATCTACTGGAAGCCAAAAATATTGTTCGTCATTTCCTTCTAAGCCTTTGTCCACATATAAATAACCATTAACTTCAACACCTAGTGATGTAAAAATGCTTCCTTTTGCATGTATTGTTAAAGGTTTTACTTCATTTAAGGGAGTGCTTCTCCCACCTGCATCTTTTGTTAACTCAAAACGTACATTGCTTTCTCTCGATATTGTCTCAGCGATTTTAAGATCTGTACCGGGATATTTATCATACCATAACCCTTCACCCCCATAGCTCTCGGAAAGCTTCAGCAGTTGTCCATTATTTGTACCCAAGAAAGAAATACCACCAATGCCACCATCTTGGAAATATTTACCGTAATATCCCATATTATAAATACCATCACGATTGATAACAATATAAGTTGGATTGTTGTAGAAAGATGAACGAATTTTTATTGGTACTTCTTTGAAAACTACCAAATCCGTTGCTTGTACGCGATATTGCCCCATTTGATAGAATATTTTTTTATCATATTTTTCAATATCATACGTTCTAAAGAAGTTATTTCGCTTAACCACTAAAGATTCAAAGGTACCATCTGAATTTTTTTTGTATACCTTGATGTCTTTTTTAAAGGTCATTTTTCCGGTTTGCCCTTTTACAACTTCTGCTCCATCATACATCACTTTCGCTTCTGATTTTGTTGGATTTAATACTGCAAATACAATTGCTGCTAGTAACACAGTAAATAGTTTTTTCATTATTCTCCCCCTACACTGTTTTATATTAGAAAACATAATATCATAGTATTATATACCAGTAACTTAATATTCTACCAATGGATGTTAAAAACCCTACAAAAGTATAGTGTTTTTTCAATAACATTATTTTTCTCCTCTACCATTTTACTCATTTCTCTAAATTATATGGTCTACTACTAATTGATTGCGAAAGGCCATCACGCTCATTCAACCAATTATAAATTCGATTACTCTGATTAGGTTAACTATCAAAAACGTGGTTTATAGCCTTTATACCCCTCCCCTTTACCGCATATTATAAAGACAAAAAGGAGATAACCATTACATGAATAATTGTGGGAGTAATAATGAATCATTAACTATTAAAAAATGCGATAATTTCGGAACATTTACTGCTAATGATATTAATTGCATCAGTACTTCCATTCCTATTGGCGGATCCATAATTCCATTTTCCTCTGGATTTGGATTTATTTTATTCGGTGACAATTTTGGCAATGGTACTAACAATGTCGCTCTTATAGGTTTTGGTAGTTCTGTATCTTTAGTTCCTCTTATTGGTAATACAATTAACTTAATTGGACTTCCTAGTGAAGCCTTCACTGTTTCACGTGGCGGTAATATTACATCTATTTCAGCGTCATTCACCTATTTAGGAGGAGTATTGGACTTAGAAACTGCGACAGTTCGAGCACAGATTTTCCGTGCACCTGTAGGTAGTAATAGTTTCACTGCTACAAATGCAAGTGTTGATTTGGCTCCGTCAATAACAGCACTTTCAGGAATAGGAGAAATATCTTCTGGAACAGCTAATATCCAACCTGTATCGGTAGCTATAGGTGATAGTTTAATAATGGTATTTCATGTATTGGAAACAGGAGTCGCTATTGCTGGCTACGCAAGCGCAGGAATTAATATTGTTTAAAAATAACATCTCTTTATAGAAAGGCACAGGACGTTCTTTATAAGGTGTTTCTTCTATTGAGAATGATAAATTTTGATAAATTATGCTTCAATATAGGACGTTCTATAGCCTTGCTAAAAGCTCCTACAAATACGGCTCTTAATGTGCTTGTAACTGTAAGCACACCTTCTTTAATGTCCATTACAATTTTGAATAGCACATTCTTAGATTTGATGAAGTCTTCCACAGAATTTACTTTTGAAGCTAATACAACTTTGTGTAATTCATCTTTAAGATCATCAGGTTTAGGTAATGAGTGCATGAAATCGAACAGCATAACCTGGTACTCATTCATGTATTCTTTTTTCTTTTCTTTTTGCAAAGCAATTTCATCCGCAAAGTTATAAATATTATTTGCTTGTTTAGAACTTAAAAGAGTAAAAGATATAGATGCTTGGTTCAGTTTGTGGATGGCAAACAGCGTCATTACTAGCTTCATCGACTGTCTCTCGTTGGGACACGCCCGTTGGGACATAAGGTAATATGCGATTTAAGTTATCCTGATGTACCACCGGAGGTTATAAAAAAATATTTCTACAATTGAAGTGAAATCTTATGGTTGGAGTTTTTAATATAATTTCATAAACATTAAACTATTATTCTTTATCTCCGTACAATATACACCCTTACACGAGACTCTTTATATTTCTTCTTATCAATAGCTTTATTAACATCTGTGGAAGGTTTTTTATTGGTTGTTCTAAAAAACCATTCATAGTCATTTGTTTTTGTTGTTCCATGCCTTATATTCCCCTCTCTACCATTCCAGCCAATTATATAACGATGGTTCATTAAGCACAATTTTTTGTGGACGCCTCCACCAAATAAATAAAACTCCATTAAGTTAATAGCCCTCCTCACTTACTTTCTTCCACATAGCATAAGATGAAAGGAGGGAAAATTGTGCGCATAAATAATGAAAGGTGTAATGGTTTATCACCACAAATAGAATGCGAAAATTTTGGACCTTTTGTGGCAAAAAATATTAACTGTATAAACTTTAATGAAAGTGGCGAAGAAAACGATAGCGGTTCAATAATCCCTTTTTCCTCGGGAATTTCAACTTCTGTAGTTACTATAGGACCTGACTTTGGTTTAACGTCTAGTCTTATAGGATTCGGTACTGCTATTAATGGTGTGCCTATCTTAAACAATACTATAGATTTATCTGGACTTTTAAGCGAAGCCTTCTCAGTTCCACGCAATGGTAATATTACTGCTATTTCCGCAGCATTTAATTACTTTTTAGATCTTAACCGTGGAGGGCTTACTACTATAACAGCTCAAATTTATCGTGCGCCTGTAGGAAGTAACATCTTCACTGCTACAAATGTACGTGTTGATTTAGCTCCACCTGTCGCTGGAGTTCCAGCAGGAATAACTTTTGGTTCAGCAAATGTTGAGCCTGTACCAGTATCGGCTGGGGATCGTTTATTAATGGTATTTTACATTTCATCAATAATAAATCCTCCTGCATTAAATTTCTCAGTTGAAGGTACTGCAAGTGCGGGTATTAATATTGTATAAAGAATTCCCACTACTATTAATACAATAAATAAGTGTATGATTTAAAAAAGGTTAAATTGAGTCATGCGCTTATTTATTGTTTATGAATATTCCTTTCCTCTAACCAATTATAGAAAGGCAATGGACGTTCCCTGTGCTCTTTGCCCTCCACAGATGATGATTTTATTAGGCTTCTTATTTAAACGCTCTACAGCCTTTCGATACCCCCCTACAAATACAGCTCTTAATGTACTAGCAACCGTCAAAATACCTTCTTTAATATCCATTGCAATTTTGAAAAGAACGTTCTTAGCTTTTATAAAATCTCCCACAGAATATACTTTTGAAGCTAATACAACTTTGTGTAATTCATCTTTCAAGTTATCTGCTAACGGTAGTGAGTCTAAAATATGGTTTGAACAAAAATAAGAGATTATTCGGCTTCATAAAGGAACCATTTAGTTATGTCCCAGCCTCTCTTTTATTTGCCGTAGCTCTATTAAATGCTCTTTATTACAAGTACTTCTTTTATGACTATATCAATTGACTTTATGATAAGGTACTTCAACACCTTCATCGATAAATAATTGATTCTCAACATCTACATAACTCATCGTATTGTGTACCCAATAATATGACTCATCTATTTTATAAAGTGGCACAGACAACTGATGGTCAAATGAAATCATAAATTGTCTATCCTTTATGATCGTAAATCTTGTGCTAAGTTCATCTGCTAATTCATATTGACCTGTAATATCATCCTTATTAGTAAGCGATAATATCTCTATATGTTTTGGTGCTTCTACAGAATATTGTATTCCCATTAAGTAATTCACAATTTCTTGTTCATATTGCGGAAACACTTCTTGATTCGTTGCTAATACAATCATATCCTTTGTGGAAGTATTAATAAAAGCTTGTGCTGAACAACCGATCCATCCACCTGTATGACCAACCCAGTCATCTTGTACGATAAAACCATAACTATAATGCTCAGCGACTTCTATTGGTGTTAACATGGATTGCACAAACTCTTTGCTAATATACCGTCCTTGCAAAAATGCTTTTAAAAACTTTGCTACCTCTGCCACCGTTGCATAAATACCACCGTCACCAAATATATTATTATATTTTTCAATTTTGCAATAATATGGGTCATTATTTACCTTTTTATATCGTTGCTCCTCGTAATCATACGTATGATTTTGCGCTTCGTATTGTTTTGTAGGCTGTGTTGTTGTACTAGTGAGATTTAATGGTCTTGCAATATATTGTTGTAAATATATTTCATACGATAAGCTACTCACTTCTTCAATAATTTTTGCAAGTAAAACATAATTCGTATTGCTATAGAACCAATGCTCATTCGGCATATGTTGTGGCAGTGCCGTCTCGACAAATGTTTCAACACTTTTTGTAAAATCTTCTGCAATATACTCTGGAATACCTGATGTGTGTGTAAGTAAGTGTGCAACTGTCACATTTGTAAAATGAGGTGCGTTAAACCAATTTGTAATTTTATCATCTAACTGTAGCTGTCCTTTTTCAATTAGTTGAAATGTCATTACCGCTGTATACATTTTACTTAACGACGCAAGATTAAATTGTGTATTTTCAGTAATAAGATGTTGCTCTGAGATATCCTGATAACCATGATAATACTGCTTGATTTGTTCATGTTTTTCATAATACATTGCACCATTAAACGAGATATTTTTAAGTAAATCCTCCACTTGTTAACCTCCTAAATAAATTAGATACCTAACATATTAGACATGAAGAAATTTTATAATTCCTTCATTGCGATCTCCCTTAATTTTTCAACAATGCGTTCTAATTCGTTTAACTCATTTGATGAAATTTTGCTGTAAATTTTATCTGCAATTTGCTGTTCTACATAATCTTGCTTCGAAAAATACTCCAATCCGTTTTCAGCTAACGTTATAAATACTTCACGGCGATTTTGTAGATTAATTTCTCGTTTGATATATTTATTCTTTTCCAACTTCGCTATTAATTGGCTAACTGCGCTAGAGCTAATATTCATTTCAATCGCAATTTCACCCACCGTAATACGTTTTGCTAAATACACAATATCCAATACAACCGCTTGTTGTGTTGTAATGCCACTATTTAAATATTGCTTATAATGCTTATATATCAAACGGTTTATCGTATATTCTGCTTCATTAATGCGCTTAACCTGTTCATATAAGGACAAAAAATCACCTACTAATATGTTAGATATCTAATATATTAACAATTGATTTGTCAAACGTCAATCTTATATAAAAAATGTCATTACATTAGGTATGTTCACTAATTAAACAGGAGGTAAAAGGTCTGTCATTCAGTGGTAAATATCTTGTCACTCATTGGTACAAAGTATGTCGTTGGTGGTACAAATCGCTGGCCGTAATCACAAAGTAGACCGTTACTATTGGCATCCTCTTATAACACCACTCATTACTGTCCACAGATTACGTCACACACATGCGAGCATTTTACTTTTTGAAGAAGTAAATTTGATTTATGTGTCTGAACGTCTAGGTCATTCAAGTATAGAAATTACTTCTTCTACATATGCCCATGTACTAAAAGAACTTCGTAAACGTGATTCCAGAAAAACAGCAGATGTATTTAAAAAAGATGATGTTAATGCCTTCAACTAAAATTGGGAAGTGTAGAAAATGTGTAGAAAACTTTTATTTTTTAACTCTTTTTAACGACTTCTAAAAATTACAAAAAACACCTTAAATCCTTGATATCAAAGGATTTAAGGTGTTTTTCACTCTGTAGTTTCTATTTTTAAAACTACCTATTGACGTCCCAGGAGGGATTCGAACCCCCGACCTAGTTAAATTTTATTTAAACAATCGTTATATTTTAAGCTAATTCAATATTACAGTTCTCGAAATAAGACCGAATTAAGTATAGTATAATATATGGCAGTCTAATCTCACAACCTTTATATCAAAAAAGCATAAAGATTATATAGATTTTATTTTGTTGATTGAATTATCATATACGATTCATTCTCTCTTTCTGCCAAAAAAGAAGCCCGTTAGGCAGAGAAGTTCATTATTTAAGAAGTAGGAAACAGGATGCTTTTGTAAAAAATAACGAAAAAGCGAAAGCTGCTTTTGAAGAATTTAATGCCGAAGCTAGAAAATTCATATGGTCATACCCTGAACAAATTAACTATTTAATTCATTCCCCTGAATTTACTAAAGCCGATTTGACCATGATTTTTTATCTTGCAACCTATTTAAATGGAACTGGGTATTTATCTTTTGGTAATGGAATAAAGCTTTCAAAAGCTAATATTAAGAATGCTTAGAAATAAGTAGAAACGTATATTCAAAATTTTTTAACAAGCTGATTAATCATCAAATACTTATTCCTTCTGCTGATGCTTTTAAATGGAACGAAAAATTTAATTTTTACGGTAGGACTACAGGAAAAGCAAAGCCAAAAATGTTAGTTAGAACTTATATTTATCAAATCCGTGAACTATATGAAGC
The DNA here is from genome assembly GCF_044763535.1 of Lysinibacillus sp. NPDC095746. NCBI lineage: Bacteria > Bacillati > Bacillota > Bacilli > Caryophanales > Bacillaceae > Lysinibacillus > Lysinibacillus sp. NPDC095746. The sequence goes on along the minus strand of NZ_JBIWGL010000013.1, from coordinate 19,757 downwards.
AAAAACAGAAACAGGAAAACGAAAATATTCACCTACTGCACTTTATCCGGTCTTTGCACTCATTCCTTATTTGCACCATTCTAGCAACATCATTTGTAAAAATCCTGAAGTTAGACACATTGAAGATATTGATTACTTTTCGCTTTCTGAAATAGCTAAACTACTAGACTTGAAAGACAGTAAAAAAATGAGTCTATCACTTTCTTCTATCCTTCTAAATGGACAAACAACCTTTGTAAAAGTGGAAAGTAAAAATGAAAAATATCTAAAGCTTAATCCACGAATCTTTTGGAAGGGTACTTCTGTACCAGATAAAAATCTAATTGCTGAATTTGATATGATTGCTAACAATAGAAAGAAGAATAAAAAAAACTAAACTTACGACCACTATAGGACTTGTTTCTTGTAATGCACGTGTTATCAACGAATTTAAGGAAAAAGTCACTTGCATATGCAGTAAATCGCTTCATGAACACTTATGAAAAGAAATTCTTTCTTTCAAAAGGTGTTGAAGTAGTTGAAGATATGTACGCATTATCTGAACTTTTCCAGTGGATATGGAGAAGCCAGATTAGGGATGGTGAAGCGATTAATTTATATATTCCAAGTAAGCGAATGAGAACGATTTTACAAGATTATCTTGAAAGTGATTTGTAAATTCCCCTACTATTAGAAGACGATTTTGATACTGTAGGGGTTTTATTTTTTATAGTAAAGTAGATACTTTTTGTAATTTTTCGAATCGCATTAAGAGTTCAATGGCTTCTTCAGGAGTATCCGCACCATAATAAAAAGGATTAAGTGAGATGGCAAATGCAAGTGCTTCTAAACACGAAAACAATCTATAAAAGTTAATATCAATATAAAAATTTTTGTTTACGCCGTGTAAAATTGAATGTCTATTTAAAGGATGTTCTGAATTGGATTTATATAAATATTCTAATCCATACTTCTCATATGAAATTAAAATATCCATCCCTTCATCTATTCTTCTTAAAAATACATCTTCATGATAATCACCCGGTAATTTATACTTCTTTTCAAACAAAATTTCATTACACCAAATCGTTTTTTGATTCTTTAACACTGCTTTAAATGCACTCGTTGAACCTGATGAATTATATTTTATCGAATTGTTATCGCAATACTCTCTGGCAATTCCTTCAATAACAGTAAGCAACAGTGTAATTGATGCAGCTATGTGATTGATATAAAAACCTTCAATAGCCTGAATTATTAAATGTAAATGTGACTTAAATTCAGGTATTTTGCTATATGTTCCTTTCAATTGTCGAACTATTATTATTGGCGAATATATTTTTTCAAATAACCGCAGTGATTCCTCCCCTAATGGAGTTAAAGCTAATTTTCTAACATCACCATTGCAATAAAAGGGGGAAGAATCCATTGTTGTGTTTCAAATAACGTTTCACCCAACGATAATGTTATATTACCCCTTTGCAGTATCTCTTGTTTATTCTCCAACGGAATGGCAAGTAGAACATCATTTACAGAAATAACTATACAATCAAAATGATGATGACGACCTAATTGTTCTATACTTATGCACTCTGAAGATAAACCAAATTTTTCTTTCATTTTATTAATTAATTCTTCTTGTGTGTATTTACCTTTTAATACATTTGTGTAATAAAGATAATATCTATTAATAAAATTTTGCATTTTCCCACTCCTACTTCAACCAATCACAAATTTCTTTATTCCCTTATAAGTTATTGCTAATCCACTATTTTGTTCTAAAAATTAAGTTTCGGTTCCTCCTTGTTCTATTTCTTTTTTATATATTTATCTGTTCGGGAACTAATTCAAAGCTTTTTGAAGCTGGATTTACTACCATTTGATAAATAGGAATATTCATTATAAAAGCAATATTAACTAATCTCAACTTATGTTCCTCTTTGCATTTTTCCCCTATATAAATAGCAGCTGGGTTTGCTTTAATAAATTCTGATTTTGGTACATTTGCTGGTTTCATCACCCTAAATTCTTGTTCGTATTCCCATTTTTTCTCTTTAATATAAGAAGTTAGTATTACAACCCATAATATCTGAAGATTGTCTATTAATATTTCATGTTTCTGCCCCTTTATAGCTTCAGTATATTTAGTATCCATGTGTTTCAAAAAACCCTCTAAATAATTGGTAATATCAACACGTCCATCTAAATACTGTACTGGAAACAAAGATGGAGATAATTCCTCATTAATATTAAAATCTGTAGAATAACTTACACAGTACCCTTTATGATTATTAGAATAATGTGCCCACATTGGTAAATTACCAAAACCGGATGCTGAGAATGATGCTAATTTGGTTTTTTTGTATTTTCATCCACAAAACTTTCATCGAAAAAATATCCAAAATTATGTTTCCTCATTATTTCAATATCATAAAAATAGGATCTATTATCAAATGGATCATTAAAATCGTCAGAATGAGATAAATACACCTCTCTATTTTCTAAAGTATTGAATTTTAATGAATTTAATTCTGCATCTTCAGTTAAAGAATAATATTTATATACTTTATCTGGGACGTACAATTTTATTACTTGATAGATTGTTTTCAAGACTTCATACTCTGATGGATATTGATTGAGTAAATCCAAAATTTTTACATAATCCACAGGGTTTTCTTTACAATATTTCTCTTTTTCTTCTTTCAAGTTCATCTAATATCCCCCAAATTTCATTGATACAAATATTCTAACTGAATTATTTAATTTTTCACACCATTAATAATCAATATATAAGCACTACTAACCTTAATTCTTCATATTTACTTGCATTATTTCAGCGTTTACCCCAACATGAAGCCAGAATTGAGGACAACGGCTTGGTGCAAAATGGCTGCCTACATTTCAGAAACTAAATTAATAGAATCTGAAATATAGACAGCCATTTTCTTATATGTACATGAATCCGTCATTTGAGGTATCCGTTATGTATGCCCTTGTTAAATGCGTTCTCTCGAACAATACATATAGTTTCTACTTCTGCCCCCGAAACGTCTTGTAATCCGTCTACATGCCTTCTGCGTGTATCGTAAATGCTTATTCTACTGTTATGAGAAACTCAACAACAATTACAATGTATTATGTATTCTGTATAGCCGTAACTAATCAGACCTTCCACTCCTAGCCGTTAATGGTCGCTAGCACCATTCAGATACCCAAGTCAACAAGGAAGCTTGTATTGGTATCCTAGACATTTGTTTGCATCGGGAATGTCATAACCTTTCCAGTTTTATTTTGATTCGAGTTAGTGGGCAACCTCGAAAGAGTTTATCCTAAAAAAGACAATAGGAAACTAGACCTTTGCATTTTAACTTTTTTTCAAGTAAAATAAAGGCAATTCAACTCGTATTTAATTGTAGTTGGTCTATAGTTTGATATTGAGTTCAGTCACCTATTGCGAGTAGGTGGCTTTTTATTTTCTAAACTATTACCTATTTGTACTTATAAAAAGTCTTTTAATTTATCCGCAATATCCGTTAATTCCGTATGTAGATATTTGGTAGTCACTGATAAATCGTTATGTCCCAGTGCCTTTGAAACTAACAGCAAATCATTAGATTTATCATATAGGTTTTTAGCAAATCCACGTCTTAAGGCATGCGGATTTATATTGTTGATTCCATACTTCAATGTGTATTTTCTAAGTTGCTTTTGGATTGAATTAGATGTAATAGAATTTGTTGTAGGCTTTCCCTTTATCGTTATAAACAAATTTTCATTTACTTCTTTGTATTCATCTCTAATCAGAACATTCTGCTTAATCATAATTTGCAGTAGGTAAGTCATTTGTTCATCTAAAGGTAAAATTAAACCTTTATGATTCTTCATAACTTCCCCGTCAAGATGTAATCTTTTATTAATAAAATCAACATGCCGTTCCTTCATTCGTGCTATCGTTCCTATTCTTAAACCACAACGATACATCAATAAAATCGCAACTGAATTTCTTAAATCTATGAACTTTGTATAGTCTAGAACAGATAGTAGTAAATTCACATCTTCATCTGTTGCCCCTACCTTAATTTCAGTATCCACTTTGATGTTTATTGACCGCCAAAACTTATTAGCAAACCATCCATTATCAAAACAACGTCCTAAGAATGCCTTAAAACACTTCAATCTAGTTAGTTTAGTTGTATTTTTAACTTCCATCTGTTCTAACCATGTATAAATCACTTCACTCGTTATATCTATCAGATACTCGACTTTAGTATCTCTAATGAAGTACTGAACGATTATACGGTAATCGTATAGTGTTCTTTCACGACATCCACTTACTTCAAGTTGCTTTAAAATTACAGATAGTGCCTGTTCAATTTTTATATCGTTTCGTTTCACTTGCTGTTTTTTCATTTGAATTACCGGTTGTTCAATTTGGATATCAAATATCCCTTTCTTTTTGGTCAAAGAAAAAAGCACCTCCACATACAATCCATTAGTACAGAAACTCGACTGACCGAGTACTGTAAAACTGAATCATAAGCGAAAGTGCTTATTTCTCTAGATATAACGTTGTAAAACTGTACGTCCCAGGAGGGATTCGAACCCCCGACCGACGGCTTAGAAGGCCGTTGCTCTATCCTGCTGAGCTACTGAGACATAATGTTATATGTAGTCCATATCAAGGACAATATTTATTATATGTGTTTTATATCATAATGTCAACATTAATTTAACTATGAAGGCAAGGTTTGCCTCAATATTAATATTATATGATTTCCTATTCCCCATTATGCCCTCCTCATCTCTACTTTTTCCTAATATCGTTAAAGATTTAGTAGTCATTGTAACTGGCGGTGCGCAAGAGATGGAAAAGGCATTGTACTTACGTATTTACGAAATAGAGCCTATCTTGTTACTGATGTAAATAAAGAATTAGGGCTTCGTAGGAAAAGACTATGTTCTTTTTGTTCAAACAGATGTTACGAAAAAACAGGGCATTGTTTCTTTAATACCAAAAGTGGTTAATCGTTTTTGGTACTATCCATATTTTAATTAATAATGCAGGGAAATTTCAACATAAATCTTTTTATAACGTAACATTGGATGAATGGAATGATATGATTCAAACAAATTTAACTTCTTTCAGCAGATGTCACAGAATTTTGCTAAGGCATAATTAATCAAGCCCAACAACTAATTTCGTTACAGACATTAATCTAACAATGGATGGTGGGATAACTAAAAAAATGGTGTATGAAGAAAAGCCATATTTACGCCTTTCACAAAATTGTTCTTTTCATATACAGAAATACCTTGGAGTATTTTATATTTGAAAAAAATTAGAAGTAATGGAAACATTGTACCCATATTCAAACGGAAAATTCGTAAGTCCCTTAAGCAAGCTCTATAATGCCTCTTACACACAGTATACTGCACCTATTCGCCATTTTTTACTGCCATAGAACGATTATCGTCGCTGTATCAGTAAGGCTGAATCGGATTTTATGGATGGAGCATGTCAATTGGACGAGGATGACAATTATAAGCTTTGTGTTTGGCTTACCTGATTTGCCCTTTGTGCAAAAACGGCTGTTACAAAATGCGACGGACTTAGGTAACTGTCTACGTCCATTTTACGGCGACCAAATTGCTGATCGTTATGCTGAACTGATTAAAGAACATCTTCTAATTGCTGCGCAGCTAGTAACTGCAACTGCCAAAGGAGATACTACAACAGCGGATGCAAAGGAAAAAGAATGGTATCGTAATGCAGATGACATTGCAATATTTTTGAATCGAATTAATCCATACTTGAGTATTGAGGAAGTACAAAAAATGTTCTACACACATTTAGCTTTAACAAAAAAAGAAGCCGTAACTATGATTCAGAAAAACTATCAAGAGGATATTCAAGTTTTTGATTACATTGAAGCTGAGGCACTTGCTATGTCGGATATGATTGCAAGCGCCATTGTGATGCAATTTTGTTATCTCTTTTATTAACATGAATAAATCTTTTTGTTTTCCAAAATTGGTGGAAAAATTTTAGCCTGTTTACGTTTCGAATAATGAACAATTGGTTGCATGCCTTGTATAGATTCCTTTACAAATGGAGCTATTGTGTTGCTTTCAATGTTAAAATGAACTCGCTGCAACTGCCATGGCATATGATTTATATCTATGCGAATTAGAGAACTCTTATATTTTGACCAAGAATGATAACGTTCCACTAACCATTTTTCAAAGGTAGAACTACTTATTTCACCGGCAATCGGTTGATACGAAATTTTCAACCTTTCATCCTGTGCACCGTGATATAAACTTCTAAATGAAAAATTATTCTCTTTTTGTTGTAAAGCTATTTTTGAATGACGATATGATAAACTGCCCTTTGTAGCTATTTGAACAATAAAACGATTCGTAACATCTGAATTAAAAAAATAGACTCCTTTCATGCCGTTATATGTAACATAAGTCCGGACATTAAGCTGCAAATGGGAACCTACTCCTGGGAATGGTGGTAGAAATCTTAGTCGTTGTCCTTTTACTTGAAAAAGGACAACACTTAGCCAAGCGTTATTTTCATAGAGATCCAGTTGCAACTCTTGCGGAATGTACTGCTCTAAATCCTTAGGTGATACTGGCCAATGTAGAAACAACACATCTTCCCATATTTGCGTTAAAATCCACGGTTTACTCCACATAAAATAACTCCTTTCTGTAGTTAAATTCTTTCCTACAAAGGAGTTATTCAAACGAAAATGATTATTTTTGTTCTGAATCTAAAGTTTCTATTGCAACATATCGGTAGTATAAATTGCGCAGTTCGGATTCTTTATAATTGCCTAAATGACTTTTATATTGTGGATGCACCAAAATACCATGATCTCGTAGTTGTTTCACAAACCAACCTTTTGAATACTTATGCACTTTACACATTCCCTTCACTACTATTCATAACATAGCGTATGCTCATAAATTTGTGTAGTGACATTTTTCAAAATAAAAAACGAAGAATTTATCCTTCGTTTTCAAACAGTTGAAAAACAAAATGGGTCAAGGTAATTTTGGTGAATGTTGTTGTTCTTTAAATGAGGATCATTTCCGTTCTAGGCCACTCGCTTTCCTACACTGTGTAATTGGTTGATTAGACTACCCGGCTCCTTGGGGATTAGCGTCACAGATATACCATGCAGCGAGTTTATAGGGAAACGAAGGCTAAAACAATCACGTTCAGTGAAAACGCCTTCGTGACCAACATCCTGTTGCTACCGCTACGTTACACTACGCTTTCACACAAAAAACATCTGTTGCCCCAAACGGATTATCGGGCGCTCTTAGGAAAGCGTTCAATCAAAACGAAAATCAACCCTTCGTTTTGCCGAAGGGTTATATTTTCGCAATAATTTCATTGACACAATAATTTTCAACTTATGTGCCACAAAACGTTCGATATGGTTGGTTAGATGGGGTTGGTAATGTCGCATATTCCTGCTGCTCCACAGTATGTGCAAAAGGTTGAGCAAGGGCATCCATTAATCGCTCCATTACGCTATAGTCTCCCTGTTCAACAGCAGCCTCTAATGCTTCTTCTACACGGTGATTTCGTGGAATAACTGCTGGATTATGATCGCGCATTAATTGTTGAGACATGTCTTTTGTTTCTTGCTGTCTTTCTAACCTTGCGAGCCAATTCTTATGCCATTCTTTAAATTCATTTGTATTAAATAACGATGAGTCATCAAATTTATCGAAGGTTAATGCGATAAATGTATTCGTATAGTCTGCTTGATGTTGATGCATTAACTTCAGAAGCTCTTCAATGAGCGCACCGTCCTGATCTTCTTCGTTAAATATCCCAAGTTTTGCCCGCATACCTGTTAGCCAGTTTGCATCATACAGCTGAGGATATTGCTTTAAAGTCTCTTGAGCTAAATGTATGGCAGCTTCCTGATTTTCATGAATTAACGGTATTAATGATTCAGCCAGTCGTGTTAAATTCCACCCTCCGATATTAGGCTGGTTTCCATAAGCATAGCGACCTTGTCGATCAATAGAGCTAAATACTGTCGTTGGATCATAAGTATCCATGAATGCACAAGGACCATAATCAATCGTCTCACCACTAATGGTCATATTATCTGTATTCATGACGCCATGAATAAAACCAACTAACTGCCATTTTGCGATGAGAGATGCTTGTTTCTTTATAACTTCCTGTAGAAGGGTCAGATAACGATTTTGAGTTACTTCAGCATTAGGAAAATGACGGTCCAAAGCATAATCCGCCAAAGCTTTTAGCTCATCCTCCGTTCCAAAGTTCGCTGCATATTGGAAGGTCCCCACTCGCAAATGACTGCTTGCAATACGGGTTAGAACTGCCCCTGGAAGCTCTGTTTCACGAAGGATCATTTCGCCTGTCGTCACAACAGCTAGACTTCGAGAGGTTGGAATGCCAAGTGCATACATGGCTTCACTAATAATATATTCACGAAGCATTGGACCAAGTGCTGCCCTGCCATCTCCGCCCCTGGAATAAGGAGTTCTTCCTGAGCCTTTTAGTGCGATATCCAAGCGTTCATGAGTCGGTGTAAGTTGTTCACCTAATAACAGTGCCCTTCCGTCTCCGAGCATATTAAAGTGACCAAATTGATGTCCTGCGTATGCTTGTGCAATGGGCATGCCACCAGTCGGATTGTCGTTACCTGCAAAAATCGCTACCGCTTCCTCGCTATGCAACGCATCGACGTTTAATCCAAGTGAATGGGCAACTGATTCATTTACCATGATTAACTTTGGTGAACGAACTGGATTTAAATTAATTGATGTATAAAAAATATTTGGTAAACGGGCATAGCTGTTATCAAAATTCCATTTTAGTGTATTTTCCATGTTTTCTCCTTCGTTACGTTTATCTTTATTTTTGCTACTTCATCCTAAACAATTCATAGCCATTTTTACCATTTGCAATTATCTTCTTTCAGTAAATGTTTTCTGTACAGAAAGCGTAGTGACAGGTACAGATGTTTTTTGTAACGTAAGTGAAACGGCAGTTATAGAATTTCCCCACCTTTATAGGAGGTAATGAGACATCCGCTGAAATAGGGGAACCCAGTCTAAGAACGCCACGTCCTGTTGCTAGTTATCTGTGCGACAGCAACAACGACTGAGTGACCAACATCGGTGCTGTTGCCGGTGACGCTTCGCTTTCGAGCAGATAACGTCCTCTTGCTAACCTTCACTTTCGCACAGGCAAAAAACACGTTGCTGACGCTGCGTTAGCACTACACTTTCGCGCATAAAACATTTGTTGGCCTAAGTACAAAGCCGATTCCGGAAAATTATGCCGAGATTTGATTATGGGATAAAACAAAAAACGCTTAGAGTTTCTAAAACTTAAGCGTTTTTGCTACATCATTTTCGCATAAACTTGTGGGTAGAAAGTAAGTTATTATTATCCGTGAAGAACTTTACTTCAAAATACATATCTTCAACCTCTACAAGAGCAAAGCTTTTTTCTTTACGACCACGTGGTTTTAACAAGCTCCCTGGATTTAAAAATAACACATCATCAATCATTTCCGCCCCAAGGAGATGAGAGTGACCAAAACACGCAATTTGCGCGCCTACCTCTTTAGCACGATATGATAATGATAAGATTGAATTTTTAACATTGAATAAATGGCCGTGTGTTACAAAGACTGTAACACCCTCTAAATCGAAGTCTACCTCATCAGGGAAGGCTTTATCGATATCACAATTTCCGCGCACTTTCTTCATGCCAGCCAATGCTTTATGCGCGAAAGGAAGCTCACTATCTCCACAATGAATGAAAGCATTAGCATTTGGGTAAAAGCTACGAACTTTTTCAATTACATTACTATCGCCATGTGTATCACTCATGACCAGTATTTGCATGGATATCACCTCTTATTTTATAAGATTAGGTAATTGTTCCTTTAACTTACGAATCGCATTCCCACGGTGGGAAATCGCTCCTTTTTCATCGGCTGTTAGCTCTGCCATCATACGATTTAAGCTTGGGACAAAGAAGACTGGATCATAACCAAATCCGTTTGTACCACGTTTTTCGTGTGCGATAACACCTTCACAAGTACCAAAAACTGTTGTCGTTTCAAAATCAGGACCTGCAATAGCGATGCAGCAGCAGAAGCGTGCTGTACGCTTTTCATCCTCGACATTTTTTAAGTTTTCTAGTAGTTTAACCATGTTTGCTTCATCATCATGATCGCCAGCATAACGTGCAGAATAAACACCTGGTTCACCATTTAATGCGTCAACAGCTAAGCCACTATCATCAGCGATAACAATTGTACCAAGCTCTTTTGCTAATGCTTCTGCCTTTAAAATTGCATTTTCCTCAAAAGTAGTACCTGTCTCTTCTATTTCCATATCCGGGGCAACATCAAACATCGTTACTACTTCATAACCAAGTGGACCAAATAACGCTTCGAAATCTTTTGCTTTTCCTTTATTTCTAGTTGCAATGACTACTTGTTTCATGTTATTCATTTCCTCCCACTTTGTTAGCCAATTCACCTAGTGTTTCTTTTTGAAGTGCGATCAATTGTTGAATGCCTGCTTCACCTAACGCCAGCAGTTCATTTAACTCTTCACGAGAAAAGGTTGCTTCTTCACCTGTTCCTTGTAGCTCAACAAAGCGTCCTGCTCCTGTCATGACGATATTCATATCTACCGCAGCAGCGACATCTTCAACGTAGTTTAAATCTAAAATTGCTCCGTGATCCTCTACAATACCAACACTTGTTGCAGCTAAATAGTCTGTGATTGGGAATTTTGCTAATTGTTTTTCTTCTGCGAGCTTTGCAACTGCTTGTGTCATCGCTACAAATGCTCCTGTTATTGAGGCTGTACGTGTTCCTCCGTCTGCTTGAATCACGTCACAGTCAATCCATACAGTACGCTCACCAAGTGCTTCTAAATCAACGACAGCACGTAATGCACGACCGATTAATCGTTGAATCTCCATTGTGCGGCCATTAACTTTGCCGCGAGATGACTCACGTGCTGTACGCTGTGCTGTTGCACGAGGTAGCATCGAGTATTCTGCAGTGATCCACCCTTTGCCTTGTCCACGTAAAAAGCCAGGAACCTTATCCTCAATCGTTGCTGTGCAAATTACTTTCGTATTGCCTACTTGAATTAACACTGAGCCTTCTGGGTGCAATAAATACTCACTATCAATTTTCACGGGACGCAGCGCATCTACATTTCTTCCATCAAATCTTGTCATAATTTTCGTTCCTCCTAAAATCTTTCGCGCACTCATCTTAACATAATTTTCACCTTCAAAAAAGTGCTCGGGCTCTTATGTACAATGCTAAAAACGGCAAAAATCAGCCTAGCCCATAGCTAAGCTGATTTTTTATTTTAATGTCAAACGTTTTATTTGGAGAGTACCTTGCTCAAGCCAACTTTCAGCAATTGAACGGAAAATAGGCACTGAACCAGTTGCATAAAATTTATGGGCAGGCACAGCGTCTGGGTCAGCCAATGTGCCATTATATTCAAGCATTTCTTGAACATCCTTTGCTGTTTCCTCTGCAGAAGAAAGCACAAAAACTTCTTCTCCTACAACAGCTTCAATTTGTTTTTGCAGAATAGGATAGTGCGTGCATCCTAGTATGACCGTATCAAATTGTTCATTTTTCAACGGCTTTAAGCCTTCCGCAATTAATTTATTTGCAAATTCACCTTTATATTCGCCACTTTCTACAAGTGGTACGAATGTTGGACAAGCAAGCGGAATAATATGAGCCGACGTATTCAATGATAATAAGGCTTCCTCATACGCCCCGCTTTTAATTGTTCCTTCTGTTGCAAGCACAACGACTTCATGTCGCTTCGTTTTCTTTACAGCTGCACGTGCGCCAGCATTAATAACGCCTAGTACCGGAAAAGGCATATTTCTTTGTAAACTTTCGAGTGCTACTGCAGTCGCTGTATTACAAGCAATGACGAGCATTTTGATATTCATTTTCTCTAGTGCTTTTGCCATTTGCCAAGTGAAATTTCGTACTTCCTGACGACTTCTTGGACCATACGGACATCTTGCTGTATCACCAATATAATAGATTGTTTCGTTTGGTAATAGCTTCATTATTTCTTTTGCTACGGTTAAACCGCCTACTCCTGAATCAATAACGCCTATCGGGGCATTCATACTTTCCGCCTCAATCCTGTTTCATGTGTACATGTAGTTTTTCTAAATAGCTTGATAATTGCGCGACTTCTTGTTCGTTAAAACCAACAAGCTTCTCTTGCAAATATTGCTGTCTTTTTTCAATAACCTCTTGAATAATGCGTTCGCCCTTCTCGAGAAGATGAACAACAACGACACGACGGTCATTTTCGTCACGCATTCGCTTGACTAATTCATTTTTCTCCATTCGGTCCACTAGATCTGTTGTTGTACTAAAAGCTAAGTATAATCGATTTGACAAGTCACCAATTGTTATATCTCCAAGCTCTTCTAACCACTGTAATGCAACAAATTGTGGCGGCGTAATCGCATACTGTGAAACAATCTCTCTTCCTTTTTGCTTCACAATCGCCGCTATATAGCGTAATTCCTTTTCAACCGTTGCAACGGTTTCAGGTGAGTGCTTTGTTACTTTATCCGACATATAACTATTTCACTCCTAAAAATACGTTGAATAGTTCTATTTTGTCGTTTTTTTTCTGAAATAGCAAGTGTCCAATTAGTCTAATTTGAATTCTTCTAAGCGTAACAGCTCAATTAACGCCTGAGATCGATTCGTTACACCTAACTTTTGAATTGTATTGGAAATGTGATTTCGCACTGTTTTTTCACTAATACCAAGTTGCTCTGCAATATCCCTCGTTGTTTTTTCAGCTAATAAAAGCGCAAATATTTCACGTTCTCGGTTCGTTAAAAGAGAACGATGATGAGAGCCATTCATTTTCAGTTACACCCTCCTCCCCCGCACGTATTGTAACTTATGTTAAGGAATGAGGAGCGGTGACGGCTATTTTCATGAATATCTCGTGTTTCCTAAAAAAATTCGGAAATTACTTCCACAATTAATAATTTTATGTAAAAATGCATCATCACCATAACGAGTGGTTGATTTCTTGTTTCGCTTAGGCGCTTTCCCGGGGGCGTCCGATGAGCGCTGATCCCCAAGGAATTGCCCAATTTCCACTTCAATCAACTTATATATATGGCATACGCTTTACCAAATGTCATCTACAACTTTTTGTAATGAGCCGTACATGTGCAATTTCAATCGTCGAAATCATTGTTTATATTTATTTCCTCGAATTGCAATACTGTTGAAAAATATAACGCTCAAAATTTCTGTCTTTGGATAATTAACTTTCGCCATCCTTTTCCAATACTATAGGAACACCAAACTTGCTAGGTGAGTTTTTTCTTCTTCAGATAATGGTACACTCTTGCCAGTTCGAGGGTTCATTTGCACTACCGTACCACGACCCGTAAAGCAAACTTCATCATGTTGGTTTTTCGCTAAGTAATGAATGTCCAATGATGAGTTGCCTACTGTCGCTACTTTCGTATAGATTTTTAGTACATCATCAAAGAAAACTTGTTTCACGTAATCACACTGTAAGTCGGCTACAATTGGAATACCCTCAACATGTTCGTCAATTGCTGATGGCATGAGAACACCTAAATGACGAAAATAATCAATTCGTGCTTGTTCAAAATATGTAAAGCTAACTGTATTGTTCATATGACCGTACATATCCGTTTCTGAAAAACGTACACGAACCTCAATAAAAAATGCAAAATCCTTTGCCCATTCCTGAAAATCTCCGATATAATTTGCTTTCATCTTAGCCATCCCCCTAGTTTTCACTCGCTTCTTCCCAAAACAACAAACGGAATTAGCAAGTTATAAATGAATATAGATTCATTATAAAGGAAAACACTATATTATCATAGAAAATTCACATTTTCACTCGTTAAAACTCACTTTCTGTACACCCCAATGATGCTATTTTATTCCTTAATTCGATCTTTTTAATGAAGACATCATATTTAGTTTATTACTCTTTCTTGAAAATGCCCCTATCTGAACTCCCTATTGTACGAAACTTTAATGGCGAATTGGATAATCAAGCATTTTCAAGTTTTATTCTACAAAATTATTTTTTATTTTTCATAGAAAAAACTCCCTCACACGTGCAGTGTAAGGGAGTTTCGGAGTAAAGCTTGTACTATTAGTCTACGTAGTGGTCAGAACCGAAGAAGTTACGGAACATTTGCACTGTAGTTGCACGGTTTAATGATGCGATAGATGTTGTTAAAGGAATACCTTTTGGACAAGCAGCTACACAGTTTTGTGAGTTACCGCAGTTTGCAAGGCCTCCATCACCCATGATTGCATTTAAACGTTCGTCTTTAATCATTGCACCAGTTGGGTGAGTGTTGAATAAACGTACTTGTGATAATGGTGCTGGTCCGATGAATGAAGCTTTTTCAGACACGTTTGGACATGCTTCCATACATACACCACAAGTCATACATTTAGATAATTCATAAGCCCATTGACGTTTACCTTCTGGCATACGTGGACCTTCACCTAAATCATAAGTACCATCGATTGGAACCCATGCTTTAACTTTTTTAAGTGCATTGAACATACGTTCACGGTCAACTTGTAAGTCACGAATAACTGGGAAAGTTTTCATAGGCTCAAGTTTAATTGGCTCAGTCAATTGGTCAACAAGCGTTGAACAAGATTGACGTGGGCGGCCATTGATAACCATTGAACATGCACCACAAACTTCTTCAAGACAGTTCATATCCCATGCAACTGGTGTTGTTTTTTCACCATTTGACATAACTGGATTCTTTTGAATTTCCATTAATACAGAAATAACGTTCATACCATGACGGTAAGGAATTTCGAATTTCTGCCAGTAGCCATTGCCACCTTGTGTATCTTGACGTAAAATTTCAACTTTGACCATTCTTCCAGTATTAGCTGCGATATTCATAATTCTTAGTCTCCTTTCGCAGAGTAATCACGTTTACGTGGTGGAATTAATGAAACGTCGACTTCTTGGTACGTGATAATTGGATCACCAGTAGTTGGGTCAAATTTCGCCATTGTAGTTTTTAAGAACTGCTCATCATCACGGTTCGGGAAATCTGGCTTATAGTGTGCACCACGTGATTCGTTACGTAATAATGCACCCTTTGTCATTACTTTCGCAAGGTAAATCATATTTTTCAACTGACGCGTAAAGTGAGCACCTTGGTTACTCCATTTTTGTGTATCGTTGATGTTAATGTTTTCCCAACGTTTTTGGAATTCATCAAGTTTGTTCAATGTATCTTCAAGTTGGTCGTTATAACGTACTACTGTCATAGTAGCAGTCATCATTTCACCAAGCTCTTTATGAAGTAAGTAAGCGTTTTCTGTGCCATCCATTTTCATGATAGCTTCCCACTTAGCTTGTTCTTCTTGAACGCGTGCATCATAGATTTCTTGTGGAAGATCTTCCGCATGCTTTTTAAGATGTTTAACATAGTCTACTGCGTTTGGACCAGCAACCATACCACCATAAATAGCAGATAATAATGAGTTTGCACCAAGACGGTTTGCACCATGTTGAGAATAATCACATTCACCTGCTGCAAATAAACCAGGAATTTCAGTCATTTGGTTGTAGTCAACCCATAATCCACCCATTGAATAGTGAACTGCTGGGAAAATTTTCATTGGTAATTTACGTGGATCATCACCTACGAATTTTTCGTAGATTTCAATAATACCACCAAGTTTTACATCTAATTCATGTGGATCTTTATGAGAAAGATCTAGGTATACCATGTTTTCACCGTTAATACCTAGTTTTTGGTTCACACAAACGTCGAAGATTTCACGTGTAGCAATATCACGCGGTACTAAGTTACCATATGCTGGGTATTTCTCTTCTAAGAAGTACCATGGTTTACCGTCTTTATAAGTCCAAATACGGCCACCTTCACCACGAGCTGATTCTGACATTAGACGGTTTTTGTCATCTCCAGGAATAGCTGTTGGGTGAATTTGAATGAACTCACCATTCGCGTAAGAAGCACCTTGTTGGTAAACGATAGAAGCAGCAGAACCTGTATTGATAACAGAGTTTGTTGTTTTACCGAAGATAATACCAGGGCCACCAGTCGCCATAATAACAGCATCTGCACGGAATGATTTAATTTCTTCTGTACGCATATCTTGCGCTACGATACCACGACAAACGCCGTCAGGATCGATTACTGCACCAAGGAATTCCCAGTGCTCATATTTGTTAACTAAACCAGCTACTTCGTGAGAACGAACTTGCTCGTCTAGTGCGTAAAGTAATTGTTGACCAGTCGTCGCACCTGAGAATGCTGTACGGTGGTGTAATGTACCACCAAAACGACGGAAATCAAGAAGACCTTCTGGTGTACGGTTGAACATAACACCCATACGGTCCATTAAATGAATAATACCAGGGGCTGCATCACACATACCCTTAACTGGTGGTTGGTTCGCTAAGAAGTCCCCACCGTATACTGTATCATCGAAGTGAATCCAAGGAGAATCCCCTTCACCTTTTGTATTTACCGCACCATTAATTCCGCCCTGCGCACATACAGAGTGTGAGCGTTTTACAGGAACTAATGAGAATAAATCAACTTCAGTACCAACTTCAGCTGCTTTAATCGTTGCCATCAGACCAGCTAGACCGCCGCCGACAACAATTATTTTGCTTTTCGCCATGATTATTTCTCACTCCTCTTAAAAAATTGCAATGATTGCCATATGCTCTATAGTAGCTTCTATTACATTAAGCAAAAGCTAAAATAGCAGCCACACCAACTACACTTAGAATTACGAAAATAATGTTTGTTACATAAGTAGCAATCTTTTGAGACTGAGGAGATTGTGTAATACCCCAGCTTACTAGGAATGCCCATAAACCGTTAGATAAGTGGAAAGTTGCTGATATAATACCAACAATGTAGAATCCAAGCATGAATGGATTTGAAACGATATTTGCCATCATGTCGTAATCAACTTCTGTACCAAGTGCTTTTTGAATACGAGTTTGGAAAATATGCCATGCAATGAAGATCACTAAGAATACACCCGTGAAACGTTGTAATGAGAACATCCAGTTACGGTATGTGCTGAAACGTCCTGTATTTGGTGTAGCAGTGAATGCAATGTAGACACCATAAAATGCGTGGAACATTAATGGAATATAGATGACAATCCATTCAACTAGGATAAGGAATGGAATCTTTTCCATATTAGCGGTAGCTGCGTTGTAACTTTCTGCTCCGCCTGTTGCTGTAAAGTTAATGAACAGGTGCATCGTTAAAAACAGACCTACTGGAATGATACCAAGTAGAGAATGTAAGCGACGCCATAAAAACTCTCGATCTTTCGACAAGACTGTTACCCCCCTTAGTACTTAAAATAGCACAACTAAAGAAGTCATCATTTTGTAACTGATACTTCATTGACTGTGTATTTCATCATGGTACAATATTATGACATGTTTATTGTACTCTCAAGAGCTACGAGCGTCAAGGCAACTTAAAGTTTTTCACACTCCTTATTAAAGAAGTAATCTAGTACATGATGCATCGTTTTTTCTCGAAAAATCTATCTTTACTTTATCAGTATCAAATTTTAAGAAAATTCAAAGAAAGAAGGCTTTCAATGTTAAACACTTCATCTCCTACAATCTCAGCTTTTGGGTATGAGATAATTCGCGATTATATTTTATCTTCCATTCTTGGTAAACACGAAGGTGATGTCCTTTACTGGGCAGGAAAAGATCTAGCTCGGAAGTTCCCCTGTACAAGTCAAGATGAACTTATCGCATTTTTCGCAGATGCCTGTTGGGGTAATTTAGAGCTTATCAAAGAGTCGAAGGATGGACGCATATTCCAGTTGACAAATGATCCAGAACTGTTACAAATCGGTCTTCGTAGCTTTAGACTTGAAGCAGGATTTATAGCTGAGCAAATCCAGCAAGCAAAAGGTTATTTAACAGAATGCTATGATGAAAAACGTGAAAAGCAACAAAATGTTACGTTCACAGTAAAATGGGACGTGAAAGAAAGAATCATGAACACCGTTCCTACTGAATAAAACGAAAAGGATTGTCATCCCTAATTTATGGATGTCAATCCTTTTTATATATAATATAGAAGTTATTCACTGCAGAGACTGAGCAACTCCTTGGATTATCGTTATAGACGCGACAGCAAAGCAGCTTCCTCGTTAACCTTTATTTATAATTGAGCATGTCTTTTTTTTAAAAGCACATCTATGAACGAAATAAATGCCTCCAAAATATTAAGTGAGTGTTGAATCATTTCTTCTATGTTATGAATTGACAGTTCATTCACTAACTTTTGGGCGGCCATATGTACTAATTCGTGTGGTTGTTCAATATTACGATATTCTGGTAAGTTTTGATATTCCTCAAAATGTCCGTAATACCATTTTCCAAACATACATTGATGATGCGTTTTTATCGTTTCTTTTTGACCAGCCTTGTGAATAGCATTTCGTAAAAAACTAGCATGATCCATTAACCTTGCTGCCAATTGGCTAACTATCGTTTGCTCTGATGGCCTTCTGATTGTCGGTGCAATAGCTTTTAACATTTCAGATACTTGATTTTGTATTAGATCCGAGAAGTCACTAGTACGTGATAATTCCGTCGTTGTTTCCGCTAAACGACCTACAGCTATTACATTTTCTTCTGAGGCAGCTGTTATTTGATGAATACCATGTGCTGCTTCTTCAATATTTCTACTTGTTACAGTCAGATTAGCAATATTGTCCTTCATGATCCTTAAAAAGTCAGTTAAATAATGTTCGACTTGCTTAATATTTGTTATTGTATTATGTAATTTCTTATCAATGACTGTTCGAATTTTTGTCATTTCTTGCAATGAACCTTTCGAACTGTTGGCTAACTTCCCTACCTCCATCGCAACAACGTTAAAGCCTTTTCCATGCTCACCAGCACGTGCGGCTTCAATTGAGGCATTTAAAGATAGTAATTGTGTTTGATCGGCAATCCCAGTTACACCAGTACTAATATTGTCCATTTTGGTCATTTCATTCTTCAGTTGCTCTGTTGAATGAGCTCCTTTGGCCAACAACTCCTGAACCATTTCACCTTTTGAAATAGATGATTCCATTTCCTCTACAAGTAGTAATGAATGCTGTTTTATTTCTTGAATGTTTGCATTAACATTTTGCTCAACCGCAAGCATTTCCTCTGTATTTGACGACATTTCTTCACTCATTGCTGAAATATCCCCTACACTCGTAGAGACATTTTGAACCTTTAAAGCCGTTTGAAAATTAATTAACTCCATATGCGCTAGTACAAAATCTAAAATCGCATTTTTCACATCAATGCTTTCCTGCTCAAGTTCCAATTCCAGAATTCGCTTTTTTAATATTTGTATTTCTAAATCGTTGTGCATCTCAACACTTTCATCCATTGGCTTTTGAAATAAACCGAATAACCCCATACAAACTTCCACCTTCCCCTTGGTAAAACATGTCACATTTTATTATATAACAATAGAATTGGATAAAATATTAAATTGATGTGAACAAAAAAAGATGTGCATTTTACTGGAGGGCACTGAAAAACTTACGTTTTCATAAAAGCGAACCTTTCTCAGATAAAAATAAGGCACTTCTTGTTCAATTTTGAACAGGAAGTGCCTT
>NZ_JBIWGL010000012.1:0-133166 GCF_044763535.1 Lysinibacillus sp. NPDC095746 | reverse complement strand
GAGTCACAGTGCCAAATGAAAAAAGCGAGGTATTCGACGATTAACCGCTGAATACCTCGCAATGTGAGAAGATATGGACTTTTTCAGTGCCCTCCTTCAATGGAGAGCCCTTTTTATATGTGTTATTAATTATCTTTAACGTCTTTTCGGTTTTTCTTTAACATTTTAGATAGCATTTCATAAACGATTGGTACAACTACTAATGTTAATAAAGTTGAAGATAGTAGACCACCGATTACTGTAATTGCTAAGTCTTTTGAAATTAGACCACTGCCACCATTACCAAGTGCCATTGGAATCATCGCACCGATTGTTGCTATGGCAGTCATTAGGATTGGACGTAAACGAGTTGCACCAGCCTCTAAAATGGCTTCGCGCATTGCAAGTCCGTCACGTTCCATATGAATAATGCGGTCTACTAATACGATGGCGTTTGTTACTACGATACCGATTAGCATTAATAGTCCCATCATAACAGAAACAGAAATTGTTTGACCTGTGACGAATAATCCGACAAATGCTCCAATTACTGCGAATGGTAGGGAGAACAGAATAGCGAATGGTGCTAAACCTTCACCGAATGTTACTACTAGGATGAAGTAAACAATCGCGATTGCAGCTAACATAGCAATTCCAAGCTGTGTGAACGTTTCTTGCATGTCTGCAGCAACGCCTCCAACGCCAGTCGTTACACCTTTAGGTAAATCTAATTTATCGATTTTTTTATCAGCAGCTGAAGTAGCTTTTGAAATATCGTCACCGATAATCGTACCAGAAACTTTTGCGAAGTATTCACCTTTTGAGCGAGATAATGAGTTTAATGTAGTGCCTTCTTCTACTTTTACTAACTCACCGATTGTCATTGTTGTGCCCAAAGCTGTTTGGATTTTAGTAGCTAATACATCATCAAGGGATTTAGCGGCAGCTTTTTCTTCATGCTGTACAATAACATCAATATCTTCACCATCATACTGAACTTTAGTTAGAACTTCTGGTGATGTATTTTGATTTAAAGCCATTACAATTTGAGCAGTAGTTAAACCGTATTGTAGAACATTTTTTTGCTCTACTTTTAAGGTATTCTCAACAAATGGATCTTCAGTATCAGACTTAATCTCTTCTAAACCATCAACTTCTTTTAGTGCGCCTTCTACTTGTTTCACTGCTTTACGAAGCTTATCTAAATCTTCACTATATAATGTGTAACTTACTTCATTTGAAGACGATGACATTGATGAGAAGTTTTGAGATTTCCATTCTCCTGATTGGCCAATGTTAGTTACATAATCTTCAACTTCTTTACGCGCTTCAGGGAAGTCCTTCATATCTGGATCGAAGATGAGGTACATTAAGGCGCCACCAGCACCGCCACCCATCATCATTGCCGAAGGATCAACATGTTTAGGGTCATTGATCGAAACTTGTAAAATATTAACGTCTTTACGTTTCATTAATTCTTTTTCTACTTTTGCAACATTTGCTTCTGTATCTTTCATTAGCTCGCCTGTACCAGGAGTGTACGTTAAGTACATAACCTTATCTTCTTGTGAGCCCATGAAACTGAAGCCAATAAGTGGTGTTAAAGCAAGAGAACCAACAAGCAGTACAATCGCTATAATCGATGTAATGATTTTGTGATTTAATGATTTTGCGAGTACACCTTTATACCAAAGAGCTAGTTTACCAACTTCTTTATGTTGACTTTCTTTTTTCTCACCGTATATTTTTTTACGGAATAGGAAGTGAGATAAAGCTGGAACAATTGTAATCGCCACTATTAATGAAGCACCTAGCGCAAACGACATTGTTAACGCAAACGGCATGAATAATTCACCAACCATACCGCCTACAAACATTAGTGGGGCGAATACTGCTACGGTTACTAATGTAGAAGAAAGGATTGGTTTGAACATTTCAATTGTCGCTTCACGAATAAGAGCGCGACCTGTTAGTTTTTCATCTTTTAAATGGATACGTCGATAAATATTTTCAACAACTACAATGGAGTCATCAATTACACGACCAATCGCCACGGTTATCGCGCCGAGAGTCATAATGTTCAAGGTTATATCCATCCAGTTTAATAATAGTAATGCCATGAATACTGAAACTGGAATAGAAATAATCGAAATAATTGTTGATTTGAAATCACGTAAAAATAGTAAAATAATTAATACGGCAATGGCACCACCGAATACTGCTTTTTCAATCATTGTAAACACTGAATCTTCAATCGGTTTACCTTGGTCAAGTGAGATATCCACTTTTAAGCCGTCTAATGATTTTTCTTCATCTTGCATTAAATCTTTCACTGCATTTACGACTTTTACCGTATTTGCATCTTGAGCTTTAACGATTTGAATCGCAATCGCATCTTTGCCGTTTGTACGTGATACGGATTGTACTTTACCTTCGACTTCAATCGTTGCAATATCGCCTAAGCGAACGAATGGTGAAGGATTTGTAGCTGAAGGTGTAACTGGAATCAATAAGTCTTTTAACTCATCGATAGATTTAACTTTACCGTCTACTGAAACGGCCTGTTCACCTACAGTAAATTGATATAAACCAAGTGAAAGCGACATATCACTTGCTTGAATCATTTGCTTGACTGAATCCTCTGTTAAGCCAAGAGCAGCCATTTTTGCTTTATCATATTTAAATGATACTTCATTAATGTGCTGACCGTTGATAGTTGCTGAAGCAACGCCATCAATTTTTTCGATTTTAGGAAGTAGAATGTTTTCTACTGTTGACGTTAATCCGACAATATCTTCCTTAGAGCTACTAACCGATAAAGCGACAACAGGCATCATATTCATGCTAATTGCCATAACTGACGGTTTTTGAGCACCTTCAGGTAATTTTATACCTTCTAAAGCGGACTCTAATTGGCGTTTTTTCTCATCCATATCAATTCCATAGTCATATTCCACTTGAACTTGTGCTACGTTTGAAGAGGATGATGAGTAAACTGCTTTTACATCTTCTAAGCTTTCAATTGATTTTTCAAATGGTATGGAAAGCTCATTCATTACCTGTTCAGGTGTTGCACCAGGGTAAACACCCATTACAATTAAATATGGTATAGAAATATCAGGTATGGATTCCATTTTCATTTTTGTACCTGAATAAATACCAGAGACAGTGATGATAATTGTTAATAACCACACTGCCAATTTGTTTTTCAATACGAAATTAACTAAACCTTTCACCTTCACACCTACCCTTTATTGACTAACTAGATTTCGTTATTTATACTAATGACTAATCGGTCATTTGTCAATGAAACACATTAGGAGAGAATTAAAAGTATGTTAAAAAAGCAACTTATTATGGAGAAGGCGTTGGAGCTATTCTCAGAACAAGGCTTTGAAGCTACATCTGTACAGCAAATTACAGAACGATGTGGAATTTCAAAAGGTGCATTTTATTTATCTTTCAAAACAAAAGACGAGCTTCTAATTTCAATGGTAGAGAATTATCTGCAGCAGTTTGTGACTGACGTTGACCAAGTAGTCAGAAGTTCACTTAGTAAAGATATCATTTTAGTTGAATTTTACAAAAGTATTTTTCAAGCTTTCAAAAAACATGCTGCATCTGCTCGTGTGTTTTTTAATGAGAAAGTACTTCTAACAAAAAAAGAATTGTTCCAGAAAATAATTGCTTATGATGTCGAGATGTCTAAGTCGATTATTTATATGCTTGAGCAGCTATATCAGGATAAACTTGACGATACTAAATATGATGTTATGTATTGCATTAAAGGATTCATGAAAAGTTATTCAGAACTTTTTATTTTTTCGGATATACCACTCGATTTAGATCAATTGTCTAAATCTCTAGCTGAAAAGACAGAAATTCTTGCAAGGTATACAACCATTCCGTTTATGACCGAGGAACTCGTTCAATTAACAGCAAAACCTTGTAATGAAGATTTTTCAAAGGAATCTTTACTAGAATTAATCGAACAACATCTAGATGGCTTAATAGACACTATAGAACGCGAGTCTCTAGAATTATTAAAAGAACAAGTCGAAAATCCAACCTATAGTAAACCGATTATAAAAGGTTTAATTGAAAACTTACGCTTGCAGCCAGATTATCGTTGGGTTGCTTATGTAATAGCTAAATACTTTAATATGTAGACATAAGGATAGGATTGCACACTCTAAGACGAGTGAGTGATCCTTATCTACGTGTAATACAGTGTCTGTAACGATAGATAAAGTTTAGTTAAGGTTAAAGAATATTGTACGAAAACTTGAAGTGTTAGCGGCAATTAAGTAATAGTCTAGGTGACTAGAAGTGTGGGCATGGTTTCTGACAGTGTTGAAATAAGGATAGAATAGCCATTCTTGTGTTACTCTAATTCATTGTTGTTGAAATGGTTTTAGAGTCGTCATACTCTATACGAAAAAAAGAGCAAAGAGGTTCCAAAAAAATGAAAATAAAAAAACTACGCAATTTTGCGTAGTTTTTTTATGATAATTAAACTTCCATAATGATCGGTAAAATCATAGGGCGACGTTTTGTTTTTTCAAACAAATATGGTCCTAAAACGTCTGTAATTTCATTTTTTAGCTCAGTCCATTGAGGAGTTTTGCCTTGAATGGTCTCGTTTAGGTGACGGTTTAGCATTTTTTGTGCTTCATTAATCATCGTACCTGACTCACGCATGTAAACAAAGCCTCGTGAAATAATGTCTGGACCGGAAACGATTTTTTGGTTTTCCATATCCACACTTACAACAACGATCACTAAACCTTCTTCAGAAAGAATGCGACGATCGCGTAATACGATATTACCGATATCTCCTATACCATTGCCATCAATATAAACGTCTCCTGAAGGAATACGACCTGCTACATGTGCTTCGTTGGCACTTAATGCTAGCACGTCACCATTCTCCATGACGAATGTATTTTCAAGCGGAACATCACAATCTTCTGCTAGATGAGTATGCATTTTCAACATACGGAATTCACCGTGAATTGGCATAAAGAATTTAGGCTTCATTAAGCGCAACATTAATTTTTGTTCTTCCTGAGAACCGTGACCAGAAGTGTGGATATTATTTAGTGCACCATGTATAACTTCTGCCCCTGCACGGAAAAGTAAGTTGATGATCTTGTTTACACTTACTGTATTTCCTGGTACTGGAGAAGAAGAGAAGACAACTGTGTCACCAGGCTGGATTTGGATTTGACGATGTGTACCATTGGCAATACGAGAAAGAGCAGCCATTGGTTCACCTTGAGAGCCTGTACATAATATCATTACTTCATTGGCAGGAAGACGATTAATGCTTTGGGCATCAATAAATGTATCCTTTGGTGCATTAATATAGCCTAGTTCACGACCAATTGTAATGGCATTATCCATGGAACGTCCGAAGACAGCAATTTTTCGTCCGTATTTTACTGCAGCATCTGTTGCTTGCTGTAAACGGTGAATGTTAGATGCGAAAGTTGCGAAAATAATACGACTATCTACCTTGCGGAAAATTTCATCGATACTTTTACCAACTGTACGCTCTGACATTGTGAAGTTCGGCTTTTCCGCATTCGTACTATCTGAAAGTAAGCACAGTACGCCATCACGGCCAATTTCAGCCATTTTTGTTAAGTTGGCTGGCTCTCCTACAGGTGTAAAGTCAAATTTAAAGTCACCTGTATGCACGATGTTACCAGGTGGTGTTTTTACAACGATTCCGTAAGCATCTGGAATACTATGCGTTGTTCTAAAGAAGCTTACTGATGTTTTTCTGAACTTAATAACATCTTCTTCTTTAATTTCGATAAGCTTTGTTGTACGTAGTAAGCCATGCTCGTCTAACTTATTGCGTAATAAACCAAGTGCAAGCTTACCGCCATAGACAGGGACATTTACTTGACGTAATAAGTAGGGAATACCACCGATATGGTCTTCGTGTCCATGTGTAATAAATAATCCTTTAATTTTGTCAACGTTGCGTACTAAATACGTATAATCCGGAATAACGTAATCAATACCGAGTAAGTCGTCTTCTGGGAATTTAATGCCGGCATCAATTAAAATGATTTCATCTTGAAATTGAACGCCGTAAGTGTTTTTGCCGATTTCGCCCAGTCCGCCGAGCGCGAAAACAGCTGCTTGGTCATTTTTAACAAACTTCATGTTTGTTAAATTTCCTCCAAGATAAAGTTCGGGCTTGCTTGTTCGTAGGCTAAATAGTTACCTTCAAGCAATTGAACGAACTCGATGTTATAGTTTCGGTCTTTTAGCTTTTCACGTACTTCGCGTTCTGAAGCAGCTTCTAGGTATAGACTTTTAGTGTTTTCGCGAACTGGAATTTCATTTGCTTTTTCTTGATAATAAACTTTGTAAATCATAGTTTGCTCTCCTTTAATTGCGTACAATTTTATTGCACCTTTGACTAATACCACACACGTACTACAAGAAAAAACAGCAAATTTCTAGTAAGTAAAGGAAGAAATTAGGCGTTTGAAGTTCTTGTATTCTCAGTGTTACAATCCAGACGTAATTACAACAAGGTGTAATTGAATTATGCAATGAGACAGTGGTTGCACATAGCCAAATAAATGCATTTCCTTTATATTATCACGCAGTTACTCTAAAATAAAGAAAAGCCCTTCAAATAATGAAGGGCAAATGTTAGGCAATTGATTTTTTTCCGAGTATGCCGCGAAGTTGTTTCAACAATTTACGTTTGAATTTCTTCAACATGGCACATCACTCCTTAGGATCATTATAATAAAAAATATTGCCTCTGTAAAGTCAAAAACCTTGCAGAATAATACATAATGAAGGGGACTTTAAGATGAAGAAAATATTATTTTTTGATGTAGATGGTACACTTTATAATAGTGAGAAAATATTACCGGCTTCTGCGAAAGAGGCACTTTTGGAAGCTCGGCGTAATGGATATGAGATAGCGATTGCAACTGGACGTGCACCTTTCATGATTCAATCCTTACTAGAAGAGCTAGATATTAATACGTATGTGACATTTAACGGACAATATGTTGTTTATCGTGGTGAGGTTATCTATGCAAATGGTGTTGGAAAAGATGAACTAGCCAAAATCATTGCCTTTGGTGAAGCGCGAAATGAACCTGTAGTATTTTTAGATGACAAGCGTATGGTTGCATCCGTAGGAAATAACGATATGGTAGTAGAAAGTCTAAATACATTGAAATATGAGTATCCAACTATAGACTCAACTTATTATATGCAGAACGATGTTTATCAAACACTTATTTTTATGGAAGAAAAAGATGAACATTTATATCGTAAGGCATTTCCAAACGTGCAATTTGTACGCTGGCATCACTATTCATGTGATATTTTACCGAACGGAGGCTCGAAGGCTGCTGGTATTGAAAAGGTCCTTGAGAAGATAGGGCTGACGTTAAATGATGCTATTGCTTTTGGGGATGGACTCAACGATATTGAAATGTTGCAAGCTGTTGGAACTGGCGTGGCGATGGGGAATGGACATGAGAGAGTAAAGGCTGTTGCTACTCATGTTGCAGAGCATGTGGACGAGGATGGTCTTGCTAAAATTATGCGCCAATTAAATATTATTTAATTTATTTCAGCGGAGTCCAAACATTCGCTGAAATAAATAAGGTCTCCGGCGCGCTAATAAAGGATTTTAGGTTAATTGATCTGCAACCTGTTATTGTTACCGCTCCGCTTACGCGCAAAAGACATCTGCCGCACCGCTTACGCGCAAAAGAGGCATAAGAGTGCCGAGGCTAATTCATTGAAAAAAGAAACTAAAGAAGCAACTAGTTGTTAATCAATTCTTACAACTAGTTGCTTTTGTATTTAGTAATTTATTCAGTTGTTTTTACTATTTTCAGTTGTACACCATTATCCGTGAAATGATTGATCGTGTCTTCTGGTAGAGCGTTATCAGTAATAATCATTGCTACCTCATTTACTGGACAAACTTGAATGGCGACATCTTTGTTAAATTTTGAAGAGTCTGCTGCTACATAGACAGTTTGAGAAATATTTATAATTTGTTTCCGGGTAATAGCCTCTTCTAAATTGAAATCGGAAATTCCTTTTTCAATCGATACGCCACTAGCACAAATAAACGCTTTATTAATATTAAGGTGATCGAAGCGGAAGAGGAAATCATTAGACGTTACAGATTTTTCGGAATGTCGAATTTTACCACCGATGATAATCACTTCGATATTGGAGCCAATTAAATCAAAGGCTACTGGAAGTGAGTTTGTGATGACAGTTAATTTTTCTTTTTCTAATAAAAATGGTGTCATTTGGTATGTGGTTGTTCCGCTATCTATAAAAATGCATTCCCCATCTTGTACTAAAGAAGCACATGCTTTTGCAATAGCGATTTTTTCTGGTAGCTGTTCATGAAGTCTGTGATCGATCAATCCCTCAACAGGTTCCATATATTTTACACCGCCATAAAACTTCTCGATTTTCTTTTCTTGAACAAGCTGTTGAATATCACGACGGATTGTTTCCATGGATACGTTGAACTCATTTGTTAGTGTTACTAATTTTACTACCTTATGCTTCCGTACAAATTGCAAAATAAGCTGTTGCCTTTCTATTGTATACATTTTATCACCTCTCCTTATTATTTACTCAATACACTTATAACTTTGTCAACACTTGGTCAGAATTTACTCAACATTTACACAAATCCGTAATTTCCTTTACAAATAGTCCCTAAACTAAAACTAAGAACTAAAGAGAGGTGAAGGATTTGTTAGAACTAAAAAATATCTCGAAAAACTATAAAAATAAAAAAGTTATAGAGAATATAAATTTAAACATTCAATCTGGTGAAATAGTTTCTTTACTAGGACCGAGTGGCTGTGGAAAAACAACTTTACTCAATATTATTTTAGGTCTTACAAAACAAACGAATGGACAGGTTTTTTTCAATGGACAAGATATATCGAAACAATCAATGCGAGAACGAGGGTTTAATATTGTTTTTCAAGACTTTGCATTGTTTCCGCATTTAAATGCATATGACAATATCGTGTATGGTTTGAAGAATAAACAAGAAGGAATGTCAAAAATGGAGGTTCAGGAATATATAGACTTTTTAGAACTGACTCCACATTTACATAAAAAGATTCATGAGTTATCGGGTGGACAAAAACAACGCGTCTCTATAGCTAGAACACTTGTCATGCAGCCTAAAATTTTATTGTTAGATGAACCGTTAAGTGCACTTGATGGAGTAATAAAAGAATCAATTAAAGAACGAATTCAATCTATTGCTCGCCAATTTAATTTAACAACTATTATTGTAACCCATGATCCAGAGGAGGCGCTCACACTTTCGGATAAAGTGCTTATTATTAATGAAGGAACTGTTTCGCAATTTGGAACGCCGCAAGAAATAGTAAATACGCCAGAAAATAAATTTGTGGAAGATTTTATATTAAAGCAGCTTCATATAAAACGTCATAACATCTATCAGCTATTTGGAGAATCTTATGCTTAAATCAAATAAAATGATGAAATTGATTTTTCTGCCAATTATTTTCTTTTTTATCTTCTTTTTAGTTGTTCCGTTATTTTATATGTTTTGGCAGTCTTTAAAAAAAGGGAATGCCATCACCATTCAAAACTATATGGAAGCATTGCAAAATGTAGAGATTCGCGATGCGTTTTTCAATAGTTTTCAGGTCTCTTTAGTAGCGGCTTTCATAACGACCATTTTGGCTTTCTTATTGGCGTATGCTGTTCATTTTACAGCGATGCATCGCTCTATGAAAAAGCTTGTGCAAGTTGGTATTACATTACCGATGCTATTGCCGACCATTACATATGGCTTTGTACTCATTTATACATTTGGTAATCAAGGGATTATTACGAAGATATTTGGTCAGCCCTTGTTTTCGGTATATGGATTTAACGGTTTGTTAATTGGTTATGTGCTTTATACATTACCTGTTGCCTTTATATTAATGCAAAATTCCATGCAATACATTGATAAACGCTTTCTGCTAGTTTCCGTGTTGATGCATGATCGTCCGTTGCGAAGATTTTATCATACAGTATTTCGCCCGATGCTAGGGACGATTGGTGGGGCATTCATCCTATCATTTGTTTTAAGTTTTACGGATTTTGGGATACCCGCGTCAGTCGGTGGTGGCTACAAAGTTATTGCAATTGAGTTATATCAAGCGATGCTTGGCTCCATTGTGCATTTTGAGAGAGGCGCAGTAATTTCAATTTTAATGTTAGTACCTGCCATACTTGGAGTTGTTATGTTAACGATTTTAGAACGGTTTAATTTTCAGTATAAGTAAGTTTGTAAAAGTGACCTCATTGTCCATCGGTTCCGTGACTTGATGTTTACTGTTTTCTCGTTTGTTTGTGTAGGTGGAGTGTTCATCATGTTTTTAACGATATTTATAGTACCTTTTACGAAGGGCTACCCATATGATTTCAGCTTTACACTAGAGCATGTGAAAAACGTACTAGCTGAACCGGGCTTGAAGACAGTCTATATGAATTCGCTAATTGTTGCTGCTTTGACAGCTATTTTAGGTGTGGGTGTAGCATTTGTGTCCGCTCTATTAAATGTACGAACACCGATTAAAGGAAGGAAAAGCTTAGATTTTGCTTCGATGATTACGAATACTGTGCCAGGCATGGTACTTGGTCTTTCGTATTTATTTTTCTTTAACGGAAGTTCTTTTAAAGGGACTTTTCTGATCATTATTGCGTGTAATATTGTTCATTTCTTTACAACGCCGTATTTAATGGCCAAAAATTCATTGCAAAAAATGGACCCGACATGGGAAGTAACGGCAGAGCTATTAAAAGATTCGTGGTTAAAAACTGTTATTCGCATTATTTTGCCGAATATCAGACCTACAATTTATCAAATGTTTAGCTACTATTTTTTAAATGCCATGGTAACTGTTAGCGGAGTAATTTTTCTTGTCAGTACAAAAACGATGCTTGTATCGACACGTATAAAAGAACTTCAACATTTCGCGAAGTATACAGATATTTTTGTCCTATCGATTTTTATTTTATGTACAAACCTCATTGTGAAATTAGGTTGTGACTATATAGCAACACCTAAAGAAAAACTAAAGGAGCATAAAGATGAAAAAATCAACAGTAATGATGTTAGGTACAGTTAGTTCAGCAATTGTTTTAGCTGCTTGCGGAGGAGCGAATGCGGAATCGAAAGAACAAGTAATTATTTATTCAAATGCAGATGATGAAGCAATTCAAGTAATGGAAACAACTTTAGATAAAGAAGGTTATAAAGGGAAATATTTAATCCAATCATTCGGAACATCTGAACTTGGTGGGAAAATGATGGCAGAGGGGAAAGACATAGAGGCGGATGTCGTTACGATGGCT
This sequence comes from Lysinibacillus sp. NPDC095746, assembly GCF_044763535.1. Taxonomy (NCBI): domain Bacteria; kingdom Bacillati; phylum Bacillota; class Bacilli; order Caryophanales; family Bacillaceae; genus Lysinibacillus; species Lysinibacillus sp. NPDC095746. Next base: position 121,775 of record NZ_JBIWGL010000012.1, on the reverse strand, counting down.
TCCTATTTCATTGAAAGTGCGCAAAAATCTCAGTCAATGTTTGTGGACTTATCTTCAGAGTTAAAGCCTTTAGATGATGGTACTACGTTTGCATTGCCGATTTTGGGGAATATCGGCTCGATTTTTATTAATACGGATTTATTACAACAAAAAGATTTGCCAGTCCCGACATCTATAAAGGATTTAACAGACCCTTGTTATAAAGATTTATTGTCATTTCCAAATATTTTAGACTCATCAACAGGTTGGTTATTAGTACAGGCGATTATTAATGAGTATGGAGAAAAAGAAGGCCAAAAAATAGTAGCTGGTTTACTTAAAAATGCTGGCCCGCATATCGAAAGCTCAGGCTCTGGGCCTATTAAAAAAGTGAAAACGGGCGAAGTGGCTGTAGGGTTTGGTCTACGTATTCAGGCAATCGATGCTAAAAAAGAAGGGTTGCCGATCGATTACATCGATCCAATAGAAGGTAATTTTACATTAACAGAATCAGTGGCCGTGGTAGATAAAGAAGGGGATGAAGCATTAGCTCGTGAAATAGCAAAAGTAATAGCAACAGATGCCCGTCCTGATTTGTTGAAGCAATATCCTGTTGCTCTTTATGAAGGTGAACAAGTAAATGAAGAGTTTGTTCCTAAATATTTAAAGAAATGGGACACAACATTAACGGTAGATTTATTAGAAAAACATCAAGCGTTCTTTAAAGAAGCGCAACGATAAGGAGCTATTAATTTTATGAACAACTATAAATTATTAACACCAGGACCATTAACGACAACAAAAACAGTAAAACAAGAGATGTTAAAGGATCGTTGTACATGGGATGATGATTATAAAAATGTCACGCAAGCAATACGTAAGCAGCTTTTACAGTTAGCGCAAGTAAAAGCAACAGATTACACAGCTGTTCTTATGCAGGGGAGTGGTAGCTTTGTTGTAGAATCTGTATTAACAACTACGGTTGGTGAGGGAGATAAAATCCTTATTATCACAAACGGTGCCTACGGTGAACGCCTAGTTGAAATGGCTAAAGTGCTGAAGCTACAGCATAAAGTTTATAGTGTTCCTTATAATGAACAACCGTCTCCATTCGAAGTGAAAGTGCTGTTGGAAAATGATTCAACAATCACACATGTTGCAGTTGTACATTGTGAAACGACAACTGGGATTTTAAATCCTCTTGCTGAAATAGGAAGCGTCGTGAAAGAGTTGAACAAAACGTTTATTGTTGATGCAATGAGTAGCTTTGGTGGCGTACCGATGGGTGTATCAGCGTTAGGGATTGATTATTTAATTAGCAGTGCCAATAAATGTATCCAGGGGGTACCAGGGTTCGGGTTTGTAATTGCAAGAAAAGAGGAGTTAGAAAAGTGCAAAGGGCAAGCGAGAAGCGTTGCGTTAGATTTATATAAGCAGTGGGAAGTAATGAAACTAGATGGAAAATGGCGTTTTACATCACCTACACATGTAGTGGCAGCTTTTGCGCAGGCATTAGAGGAGCTCGCAGAAGAAGGTGGAATACGTGCTCGCTACGCACGATATGCGAATAATAATCATATACTTCGCTCTCGTTTAAAAGCACTTGGGTTTAATGCCTATATTTCAGAGGAGCTACAATCACCTATTATTACAACGTTTTTATTCCCTTATGAAGGGTTTTCCTTCGAGCATTTCTATGATGCGATGAAAAAATCAGGTTTTGTTATTTATCCAGGGAAATTAACAGATGTGGATACATTCCGAATTGGCAATATTGGGGATATTCATGAAGATGATATGACTACATTATGTAAGGTTATTGAAAATTATATGGCGGTGATGAGTAATGAAGGTTAAAGGTGTTATTTTTGATTGGGCAGGTACAACCGTTGATTTTGGTTGCTTTGCTCCTGTGAATGTTTTCTTGACGATTTTTGAAGATGCGGGAATCAAGGTAACGCTAGAGGAAGCGCGTAAACCAATGGGAATGCTGAAAATCGATCATATTCGTACAATGCTCGAAATGCCTAGAATTCGTGAGGTATGGAACCGGAAATATGGCCGAGATTTTACGGAACAGGATGTCCTAGCTTTATATGGGCAGTTTGAATCAAAGCTAATGGAATCGTTAGCTACTTACACAGATCCGATTCAGCATGTGAAAGAAACGGTGCATCGATTAAGGGAAGAGGGCATTCGTGTTGGCTCTACGACGGGATATACAGACTCTATGATGGAGGTAGTAACTCAATATGCAGCAGCAAAAGGATATGAACCTGATTTTTTAGTGACGCCTACTCAAGTAGGAGATAAAGGACGTCCGTACCCATATATGATTTTTAAAAATATGGAGGCATTAGGTATTGAGGCGACGAAACAAGTTGTGAAGATTGGTGATACAACCTCAGATATTAAAGAGGCTTTAAATGCGGGTGTCTGGGCTGTGGGTGTTATTGTTGGAAGCTCTGAGATGGGGTTATCTGAAGAAGAGTTTATGGCTTTATCTGAAGAAAATCAGCAAATAGCTATTGAAAAAACAGCACGAATATTTAAAGAAACAGGTGCACATTATACGATTCAAACAATGGAAGAGCTGCCTGTGCTGCTGGAAAAAATTAATGAACGTTTAGAACAAGGGGTAGAAATAGCATAAAAATAATTGGGATATTTGAAAATTGAAAGTGATGGGTAGAAGATCAAAACGAGCCTAAAAAGAAAGTAGACCCCCGCAGTTTATAATAACTGCAGGGGTTTGCTTTCTTTCTGTGCTCCTAATCGCGCTCGTATGGTGTAGAATCTGGAATTTCCGCAAATGGATTTTTTTCATTAATGCGATCGTAAAACATAATGCCGTTCAGGTGGTCTAATTCGTGTTGGAAGGCTATAGCAGCTAAGCCTTTAAGTCGCATTTTTTTCTCTTCACCGTCAATTGTTTTAAATTTAACTGTAACACGAGCATGACGTGGTACATAGCCTGGAACATTGCGATCTACAGAAAGGCAGCCCTCACCCGCTGCAAGGTATGAGTTTTCTACAGAGTGGCTAACGATTTTTGGGTTGATAGCTACAAAACTTAATTGTTCGCCATTGTCATCAGTTAAATGAAGGGCAAACATGCGATGTAGGCTATTTACTTGATTGGCAGCTAATCCAATGCCGCCGCGTAAATTATATTTATCTGCCATTTCAGGATCTTGGCTGTTTATTAAATATTGAAGCATGTCTTCTGCAAGCTTTCTTACTTCATCAGTTAAAGGGAATTTGACCTCCTCGGCTTTTGTGCGTAAAGTCGGATGACCCTCGCGAATAATATCATCCATTAAAATCATATATGAATCTTCCTTTCAACTTTGTGGTGCTTACTTATAAGTATACACCACGTCTTAAAACAATCACATGAAAAAAGACCTTATTTGAATATACTTAAAAATTTTTCTAAAGCTATTAGAATGTCTAGAACTGGGCATTCTACTATTGGTAATCATGTAGGGGAACTGAATAATTGTGTACTTTTGATAAGTTGTTATAATACAGTTTTCGTTTATAGGTAGTACAGTGTGGAACAGATTTGTTTAATTGTTATATTAGAAAAAATCTTTGTTTACACGCATATTATATGATTGACCGACAGTATTTTATTCAGTATACTGAGTGCAAAGAATAAGTTGTACTAGTTGAAATGGTGATTTATTTTAATACAGCTGAAAGGGAGATGTGACAAATGGGCAAGAAAAACAATAATATTTTTGATGCTAAACAAACGCTAACTGAAATAGAAGATAAATTTGAAATGTTTCAAATTTTGAATGAAGAAGGCGAAATTATAAATGACGAGGCAGACCCGAAGTTATCTGATGAGGAGCTAGTTGAGTTAATGACGCGTATGGTTTATACACGTATTCTAGACCAACGTTCCATTTCTCTTAACCGTCAAGGTCGTTTAGGCTTCTATGCACCAACTGCTGGGCAAGAAGCTTCACAACTTGCTTCACACTTTGCATTAGAAAAAGAAGATTGGATTTTACCAGGTTACCGTGATGTACCACAAATCGTATGGCATGGTTTACCTTTAGATAAAGCGTTTTTATTCTCACGTGGTCATTTTATGGGCAATCAAATTCCTGAAGGCGTAAACGTATTAGCACCTCAAATCATTATCGGTGCACAATATGTTCAAGCTGCAGGTGTAGCGCTTGGTATTCAAAAACGTGGTAAAAAGGCTGTGGCTGTAACTTATACAGGTGATGGTGGTTCATCGCAAGGGGATTTCTATGAAGGCATGAACTTTGCAGGTGCGTTTAAATCACCAGCAATCTTCATTGTACAAAATAACCAATATGCAATTTCAACACCTCGTGAATTACAAACAGCTGCGAAAACAATTGCTCAAAAAGGTATAGCAGCAGGCTTACCGAGTATTTTAGTAGATGGAATGGATGCGTTAGCAGTTTACGTTGCAACACGTGATGCACGTGAGCGCGCAGTTAATGGCGAAGGGCCAACTTTAATTGAAACAACGTGCTATCGCTATGGTCCTCATACAATGGCGGGGGATGACCCAACGCGTTACCGCACATCGGATACAGATAATGAATGGGCGCAAAAAGACCCTCTTGTACGCTTCCGTAAATATCTAGAGGCAAAAGGTTTATGGGATGAGCAAAAAGAAGAGGCTGTTATTGAGCGTGCAAAAGAAGAAATTAAAGAGGCAATCAAAAAAGCCGATGCTGCTCCAAAACAAAAAGTAACAGAGTTAATGGAAAACATGTATAAAGGCGAAATGCCATCTAATTTAAAAGAACAGTATGAAATCTACAAAGAGAAGGAGTCGAAATAACCTATGGCACAAATGACAATGATTCAAGCAATTACAGACGCACTTCGCACAGAATTAAAGAATGATGAAAACGTTCTTGTATTCGGGGAAGATGTAGGTGTCAACGGTGGGGTATTCCGCGCAACTGAAGGCCTACAAAAAGAATTCGGTGTTGACCGCGTATTCGATACGCCATTAGCCGAGTCAGGTATCGGTGGCTTAGCAGTCGGACTTTCTCTTCAAGGTTTCCGTCCAGTTCCTGAAATTCAGTTCTTCGGCTTTGTTTATGAAGTAATGGATTCTATTAGTGGTCAATTAGCACGTATGAGTTATCGTAGCGGCGGTGTCTATAATGCGCCAGTAACAATCCGTTCTCCATTTGGTGGTGGTGTACATACACCAGAAATGCACTCAGATAGCTTAGAAAGTTTAATGACAGCACAACCAGGGTTAACGGTTGTTGTACCATCTACACCGTACGATGCGAAAGGCTTACTGATTTCATCTATTCGAAATGATAACCCAGTAATTTTCTTAGAGCATTTAAAATTATATCGTTCATTCCGTGAAGAGGTACCAGAGGAAGCATACGAAATTCCACTAGGTAAAGCGGATGTAAAACGTGAAGGTAAAGATCTAACAATTATTGCCTATGGTTTGATGGTTCACGAAAGCTTAAAAGCTGCAGAAGAGCTAGAAAAAGAAGGCCACTCTGTAGAAGTGATTGATTTACGTACAATCCAACCAATTGATATTGAAACAATTATCGCGTCAGTTGAAAAAACAGGTCGTGCAATCGTTGTACAAGAGGCTCAAAAACAAGCAGGTATTGCTGCAAATGTTGTGGCTGAAATTACAGAACGCGCGATTTTAAGCTTAGAAGCACCTGTACTTCGTGTGGCTGCACCTGATACTGTGTACCCATTCCCACAAGCTGAAGGTGTTTGGTTACCAAACTATAAAGATGTAATGGAAACAGCGAAAAAAGTTTTAACATTCTAACTTCTTTCAGCTAAATCTCCCGCTTCTATAGGTGGTGAGATGAATGTGGTTTAAAGTCACTTTTCAGCGGGTGTCCAAACACCCGCTGAAAGAAGTTAAAGCCTCCGGCGGATGTCACGGAATCGGAAAGGAGTTCTTAGGGGATGTTAGCCTAAAACCATCGCATCCATGCGATAACGGCTAACTGACCTGCATCGTGCAGGCCTAAGCACAAAGCCGATTCCGGACGTAATTATGCCGAGGCATAATTGATTATATGTAGCTTCTAAACGACGGTAATATAGAAAGGATGGGTACACATGGCATTTGAATTCAGATTACCAGACATAGGCGAGGGGATTCACGAAGGCGAAATCGTGAAATGGTTCGTTAAAGCTGGAGATACAGTAAAAGAAGATGATATTCTTTGTGAAGTACAAAATGACAAAGCGGTAGTAGAAATCCCTTCTCCGGTTGAAGGGAAAGTAGAGGAAGTTTTAGTAGGAGAAGGTACAGTAGCGGTTGTTGGTGATGTTTTAATCCGCTTTGATGCACCTGGCTATGAAGACTTAAAGCTAAAAGGTGATGACCATGCTGAAGCGAAAACTGAGGCTCAAGTTCAAGCAACAGCTGAGTCTGGTCAGAAAGTAGAGAAGGCACCTGTTAAAGATGAGCAGGCTCCAGAAAAAACTACTGAAAAGACTGAAGCTGTAACTGTAGCTGTAGCTGAAGCTGATGACAATAAGCGTGTCATCGCAATGCCTTCGGTACGTAAATTTGCACGAGAGCATGATGTTAATATTCGTGAAGTTAAAGGTACAGGCAAAAATGGTCGTATTTTAAAACAAGATATTGACAATTTCCTAAAAGGTGGAGGCGCTGTAGAGGTTGAAGCAGCAGCTCCGGTGGCTAATGAAGAAGCTGTGCAGCAAGAAACAACTACACAAGTAGCACCAGTAGTCCTTGAAGGTGAATTCCCTGAAACACGTGAGAAAATGTCGGGCATTCGAAAAGCGATTGCAAAAGCGATGGTTCACTCGAAACAAACGGCTCCACATGTTACACTAATGGATGAAGTCGATGTAACAGCTCTAGTAGCACATCGCAAAAAATTCAAAGATATCGCTGCTGAAAAAGGTGTCAAATTAACGTACTTACCATACGTAGTTAAAGCGCTTATTTCAACTTTACGCGAATTCCCAGAATTTAACCGCTCATTAGATGATGCAACACAAGAAATTATTCAGAAGCATTATTATAATATTGGTATTGCAGCAGATACAGAAAAAGGCTTGTTAGTACCAGTTATTAAGCACGCAGATCGTAAATCTGTTTTTGCAGTATCAAATGAGATTAATGACTTAGCGACTAAAGCACGTGAAGGTAAACTTGCACCACATGAAATGAAGGGCGCTTCGATGTCGATTACGAATATCGGTTCTGCAGGAGGACAATGGTTTACTCCGGTAATTAATCATCCTGAAGTAGCAATTCTAGGTATTGGTCGAATATCAGAAAAACCTGTAATAAAAAATGGTGAAATTGTAGCCGCACCTGTGTTAGCATTATCATTGAGCTTTGATCATCGTATGATCGATGGAGCCACTGCGCAAAATGCTTTAAATCACTTAAAGCGTTTGTTAAGTGAACCAGAATTATTATTAATGGAGGCGTAACAAAAATGGTAGTAGGAGATTTTCCAATCGAAACAGATACTCTTGTCATTGGTTCAGGTCCTGGAGGATATGTAGCAGCAATCCGTGCAGCTCAAACTGGCCAAAAAGTAACAATCGTTGAAAAAAATGTACTTGGTGGTGTGTGCTTAAACGTAGGTTGTATCCCATCAAAAGCATTAATTTCAGTAGGTCACCGTTTTGAGCATGCTAAACATTCAGATGACATGGGTATCATCGCTTCTGACGTGAAATTAGACTTCTCAAAAGCACAAGCATTTAAAGACAGCGTTGTTAAAAAATTAACTGGCGGTGTTGAAGGCTTACTTAAAGGTAATAAAGTTGAAATTGTACAAGGTGAAGCTTATTTCGTTGACGCTCATTCAGTGCGTATCATCAATGGTGAATCTGCTCAAACTTACACATTTAACAATGTAATTATCGCAACAGGTTCTCGTCCAGTTGAAATTCCAACATTCAAATTCTCTAAACGCGTACTAAATTCTACTGGCGCACTTTCTTTACAAGAAGTACCAGGTAAATTAGTCGTTATCGGTGGAGGTTATATTGGTACAGAGTTAGGTTCAGCTTATGCTAATCTTGGCTCACAAGTAACAATTATCGAAGGCGGAAAAGATATCTTAGCTGGTTTCGAAAAACAAATGACACAAATCGTGAAAAAAGGCCTTAAAAAGAAAGGCGTTGAAATTGAAGTAAACGCATCTGCAAAAGGCGTTGAAGAAACAGAAAACGGCGTAGTAGTAACATATGAAGTTGGCGGAGAAGAGAAAAAAGTTGAAGCTGACTATGTATTAGTAACTGTAGGTCGTCGTCCAAATACAGATGAAATGGGCCTTGCTGAAATCGGTATTGAATTCGGTGAACGTGGTCTTATCAATGTTGACAAACAATGTCGTACAAATATTCCAAACATCTATGCAATTGGTGATATAGTAGCTGGTCCTCAACTTGCTCATAAAGCATCTTACGAAGGTAAAGTTGCTGCTGAAGCAATCGCTGGTGAAAAATCAATCGTTGATTATTTAGCTATTCCTGCTGTATGCTTCACAGATCCAGAAATGGCAACAGTTGGTTATAATGAAGATGAAGCGAAAGCTGAAGGCATTGAATACACTGCAGCGAAATTCCCATTCGCAGCAAATGGTCGTGCACTTGCATTAAACCAAACAGAAGGTTTCGTGAAGCTTGTTGCGCGTAAAGAAGATGGCTTATTAATCGGTGCTCAAATCGTAGGTGCTGGTGCATCAGATATGATCGCTGAAATGGGCTTAGCAATTGAAGGCGGTATGACTGCTGAAGATATCGCGTTAACAATCCATGCTCACCCAACATTAGGTGAAATTACAATGGAAGCTGCTGAAGTATTACTTGGCAACCCAATCCATATTGTAGCGAAAAAATAATAAAGTTTATAAAAACGGCTATAAAGCATTTGCTTTGTAGCCGTTTTTTTGTATATTACTTGTAATTTTGATAAAGTAATACTATCGAATGAATATTCTAAAAATATAATTCGGCTTGGATTATAGTAAATAGCGAATAGATTTAGCGCATGTATTAGTTAGTCTCAGAAATTAGCTGCTAGATATTCGAAAATGCTATCGAGTTTGTGTAACAAGAGATGTTGAACAAAAAACTGGGGTGATAACAATGGAACTAGGCTTAAAGGGGAAAGTAGCAGTTATTACAGGTTCAAGTAAGGGGATTGGTTATTATACAGCAATGCAGCTTGTGAAAGAGGGGGCAAAGGTTGTACTTTGTGCTCGTGGTGAAAAACAGCTTCAAGTGGCTGCTGGCTGTATTAAAAACGAAACAGGCGAGGATGTATTAATTGTACCGACTGATATTACAAAGGAAAAAGATTGTAAATACTTAATTGAGCGAGCAGTAGAACATTTTGGCCGCCTTGATATTCTTATTAATAATGCAGGGACAGCTTCAGCTCAACCATTTGAATCAGTTAGTAGTGAGCTATGGCAAGCTGATATAGATTTAAAAGTGTTTGGTGCTGTCAATTGTTCAAAATATGCTACACCGCATTTGCGTAAGGCTGGTGGTGGTGCAATAGTTAATGTGACTGCGGTAATGGCTAAAACACCGCCTGCCAACTCACTCCCTACTACTGTAAGTCGTGCGGCAGGACTTGCGTTAACAAAGGCTATGAGCAAAGACTTAGGTAAAGATAATATTCGTGTGAATTCTGTTTGTATTGGGCTTATTCGTAGTGATCAAATAGAGAAGAAGTGGAAAGAAGAAGCGCCAGAATTATCGTGGGAAAATTATTCCCGTAATGTAGGTCAAACGATTCCGCTTGGTCGGATAGGGGATACTCAAGAAGCGGCGAATGTCATTACGTTTTTAGTCTCAGATGCAGCTAGTTATGTGACAGGAACTTCCGTAAATATTGATGGTGGTTCAGGACATGCATTATAGAAAAGCCTAAACTAGCAATTTTTTTGAGAAAAGGAAAATAAGTTGATTGGAGCGGAGGATGGGCGACTCCTTGGGGATTAGCAATAGAGGAACGAAGGCTAAAAGCATCACATCCTGTGATAATGCCTTCGTGACCAACATCGTGTTGGCCCGAGAACCTGGAGCGAGCTATGTGAGTGAAGTCGCTCATCGGACGCCCCCAGGAAGCTTTGCTCTGTGCGAAAGCGAAGCGTCGGCAACAAATGCTTTCTGTAGCGAAAGCGAAGCGGCAGCAACAAAGCGCCCAGCCGGAATGGAAATCAACCACACGTTATGGCGATGACCCACATTTACTGGTGTCTAACGAATGAATGTAGAACAGTTTTAGACAACCTATTTAAGTTATATAGAAAAAGGATGGCTCAAAGTGTTTTGGAGTCATCCTTTTTTTCTATTGTTTTCCTAAAATTATAATAGACAGAAAATTCCTGCAGATGTAGAATAAACGTTATAGGGGGTGAAATGTGGCGAAATGTTGAACGAAAAATTTGCTTTGATGTTAAAGAGAGTTGTTCGTATTATTGTTCAGATTGGGATACTCAATATTTTTTATTACATGGGTGTCGGTATTGTGGCTTTACTACATGTACCTCTTCCGGGAAGTGTAATTGGATTACTATTACTAGCACTTTCACTCAATTTCAAACTAATTAAAGTAGAATACATTCAAGATGGAGCCGGTTTCTTAATTGGCGTATTAACCTTGTTTTTCATTCCTGCAACAGTAGGAGTGATTGACTACCCTGAACTTTTTTCAACAACTGGCCTCTTGATTATGCTAGCCGTTATAGCAAGTACGCTAATTTCTATTTATGTTACAGGATTACTTAGTCAAATAGTTGAGAAAAAAGAGCTGGCTAAAAAAGAAACAGAAGCCGTTGTAGAAGAAGGAGAGGGGGGACTAACGGTTGATTGAAATGATTGTTGTCGTTGGCACCGTTGTCTTATTCGTTTTATTTACAAAACTTTATCAACGGTACCCACATCCTTTAATGATTCCACTAGTGACGACAACGATCGTCAGTGCTGTTATATTATTAGTCTTTAATATTCCATATGCTACTTATATGGAAGGAGGGCAATGGCTTCAAAAAATGCTAGGTCCAGCAGTTGTAGCCCTAGCTTATCCTCTATACAATCAACGTGAGATCATTATGAAATATAAGTATGCTATTTTGTCAGGTATTTTTATCGCTATGATTACAGGCTTAGCAACAATATTTGTTATGCTGAAATGGATTGGTGTCAATAAAAGCTGGCTACTGACAGCCTTACCTAAATCATTAACAACACCTGTAGGTATGCAGGTGAGTGAGACCATTGGCGGTATTCCACCATTAACAGCTGTACTCGTAATGCTAGCAGGGTTTGTAGGCGCTATTATTGGACCTTTAGTCATTAAATACGGCAAAATTGATTCAGCCGTTAGTAGAGGTGTTGCAGTAGGTAGTGCTTCACATGGCGTTGGGCTTGTTAAATTAAGAGAATACGGAGAACAAGAATTATCAGTAGGCTCACTATCTATGGCCTTAACGGCAATAATAGGCGCATTTTTATGTCCGCTATTTGTGTATTTATTTTTGTGAAAAAAAGCTATATACAGATATTAACTGTATATAGTCTTTTTAATTTTTTTCGATAATAAATTGAATGGTATGAGCAAGTCCTGTGTGGAGAATACCTTCATTTCGCATTTGTTCACCTGTGAAAAAATGGATAATCTTATAAGGTTGACACCATTTTAGAACATCTAAAGGGTCATATAAAAAATCAAGTTGTCTTGGGCCACCAGACGCGTAAGGTAGTTGATAAATTGAATAAAGTTCCATCATAATACGACCGCCAGATTTTACTGAGTTTACAATCTGCTTAAACACTTCTTGTTGCTGTTCGGCTTGGAAATGTCCAAACACCATAATAGCAGCATCAAACTTTTCTACTGGTAGTTCATCTTGCAGTAAGTCAGTAAGCTTTGTATGAACCGACACATTATGTTTTTCTGCGAGTTGTACTGTTTTTTTAAGACCGCTTTCCGCATAATCAAAAGCAGTTACTGTATGCCCCTGTAAAGCTAAAAATACAGCATTTCGACCTTCACCTTCGGCAAATGCAGCCACATTTTGATAATCTTTTAAATAGTGTACATAGTCTTCTATAAATGCATTTGGCTGCTCACCATAAACATATTCGATCGTTTTGAATCGTTGATCCCATGCGTTCATCTCATCACTCCCTTAACTTCTTTCAGCGGGTGTCCAAATATAAGTACCTGTCACTACGCTTTCGGCACAAAAGACATCTGCTGAAATATAATTGTAAGTGAAGTAAGCTCTAGAATCGAATTTTTTGCTTAGTTCATGAAAGTAACTATGCGTTGCGAATTAGCAAATAACAACTTCTAGAATAAAGTGTAATAATCCATTATTATTTGATCAAAATCCGATAAGTTGGAGGTGAAGTTCAATGAATTTAGAAAATCGTTTAAAGGAATTAAGAGAACAACATAAGTATACGCAAGATGATGTCGCAAGTTTTTTAAATATTTCAAGACAATCCGTTTCAAAATGGGAGTTAGGAAAGGGCCATCCTGATATTGATAATTTAAGAAGGTTAAGTGATTTATATAAAATTTCTTTAGATCAGCTTATTACAGGGGAAGAAAAATATCATAAACTAGAAGCCAAAGCCTCAGTTTCAGCTTCCAATACAAATAAATCCGATCACAAAACTATTGGTGATTTTTTATGGAGGTATTGGTGGCTTGTTTTCCCGATACTTGGTATGGTTTCTTCTTGGTATTATTATCATTAATAATCGACAAAAAGCTACCCCTTTCTGAGGTAGCTTTACTATTAAATAATAGGTTTGCGTTCTTTAATGACGCGAATTGTTTTTAATGTAGTATCTTCTGGTCCTTGTACTGGTAAACCAGCTTCAATATTCATTTGAATATAACGAATATTTTCTTGAGTAATTATTTCCCCGGGAATAAAAATCGGAATACCTGGGGGATATACCATAACGAATTCTGCGCAAATACAATTATCCGCTTCTGCAAGTGGAACAACTTCAGTATCTGCATAAAATGCATCACGTGGTGACATAGCAAGTGCAGGGATTTCTGGAACATTGACCATTGTTTCAGTAATAGCAGCTTCTGAATCGAATGCTTTTGACATACGACTAAGGGCATTGATCAGAAGATTGATGTCCTTTTTCGTATCACCTAATGTCACTAAACATAAAATATTGTATAGATCTGATAATTCTACTTCAATATTTGCATTGTGACGAAGCCATTCTTCAGCTTGATGACCAGAGATACCTAAATCTTTAACGCTTATTAATAGCTTTAAAGGATCCATATCGTAAGTTGCTGATGAATTTAATTTTTCTTTACCAGCACATTTTACATGTGGAATTTGGTTAATACGTTTACGTGCATCTTTGGCCAAGCGAAGTGCATCCCCAATTAAATCATAACCATGGATCGCTAGCTGACGCCTTGCTGTGTCAAGGGAAGCGAGTAATGGATAGGATGTCGATGTTGTTGTTAGCATCGACAGGATAGCTTGTACACGTTTTGCAGAAACAAGTCCTTCACGAACATTTAAAATAGACGTTTGAGTCATAGAACCACCAAGCTTATGTACGCTAGTTGCAGCCATATCAGCTCCAGCCTCCATTGCAGAGTATGGAAGATCATCATGAAATTTAATGTGTACACCATGTGCTTCATCGACAACTACCGGAATATTGCGACTATGGACTATTTCGACAATACGCTTTAAGTCTGCCGAGAAGCCGAAGTACGTTGGATTAATAACAAGAACTGCCTTTGTATCTGGATAAGCATTTAATGCTTTTTCAACAGCTTCAGGCGATATTCCATGAGAAATACCATACTCACTATCTACTTCGGGATGAATAAAAATCGGGATTGCCCCAGCAAAAACAATCGCCGACATAATGGATTTATGAACATTCCGAGGTACTAGAATTTTATCACCTGGACCGACAACGGTCAGAATCATCGCCATGATGGCGCCACTAGTACCTTGAACGGAAAAAAATGTATGATCAGCACCAAAGGCTTGGGCAGCAAGTGCTTGCGCTTCTTTAATGGCGCCCTTCGGTGAATGTAAATCGTCTAGTGGAGCAATATTAATTAAATCAATTGATAAAACGTTGTCGCCGACAAATTCTCGGAACGCAGGGTCCATACCTTGCCCTTTCTTATGGCCTGGAATATGGAACTGAATTGGGTGTCTGTTTCGATGTTTGAGTAATACGTCGAACAATGGAGTCTCTAATTGTGACAACGCAGGTACCACCTCACTTTATAATATGTAAGAAAACAAATGAATTATAGCACCTAATTGCAAGAAAAAATAGACTTTACTGAAAAAAATAAAATAAAAAGGATATTTTGATAATTTCGAGAAAATAGTATCGAAGGAAAGGGGAGATATTATGAATTGGAATACACGTGTGACGGAGCTTTTAAATATTAAATACCCAATTATTCAAGGGGGATTAGCCTATTTAGCATATGCTGATTTAGCAGCGGCGGTATCAAATGCTGGGGGCTTAGGGCAAATAACAGCTATGAGTTTAAGAGATCCTGACTTATTGCGCGCAGAGATCCATAAAGTAAGAACATTAACAGATAAGCCGTTTGGTGTAAATTTTGCAATTGGTATGTATGGCACTGGTTATGAGGATATGGTGCGTGTTGCAGTGGAAGAAAAAGTACCAGTTGTTACAATGACTGGAGGAAATCCAACACCTATTTTTGATATTTTGAAAGGAACGGATATTAAAAAATTAGTACTAGTTGCTGCACGTAGACAAGCTCAAAAGGCAGAAGAACTAGGCGCAGATGCTGTTATAGTTGTTGGGCAAGAGGGTGGAGGTCACCTTGGTCGCGATGATATTGGGACAATGGTACTCGTGCCACAGGTTGTAGATAGTGTGAAAATACCTGTTATTGCCTCGGGCGGAATTGGTGATGGCCGTGGCTGGATGGCAGCTCATGCACTAGGAGCAGAGGGAATTGAAATGGGTACGCGTTTTATAGCGACAAAAGAATGTGTTGATGCTTCTGAGGCTTATAAAGAAGCTTTAATTGCAAGTACGGAGGCAGATACGACTGTTATCAAACGCTCTATTGGTGCACCAGCAAGAGCGTTGAGCAGTGAATTTACGCAAAAGATTTTAGAAATTGAGCGCACTACACCTACGTATGAGGCATTGAAAGATTATATTAGCGGGAAAGCTAATAAACGTTTTATTTATGATGGTCAAAAAGATGAAGGGATTGGCTGGGCTGGACAAGTTACAGGAATGATTCATGATGTTCCAACAGTCGAGGAGCTGATCACCCGAATGCTTGCAGAAGCAGAAAGTATTCGGGTAAAATGGGCTTAACGTCATCCGAGCCAATCATTTATATCAATGTTCTAATAAAATTGTGAAAACCATGGAACATTTAAATGTAAAAGGTATGATGAAAAATAGACATCTGGCGAAGGCGGTAGCAGGGCAAAAGCACTACAAAAGTCAAAAATATGGAATTGAAGATAGTTTCCATATCAAAAACTTGTTGAAAGTTGTGGACAAATCAAAACCAATTTGAAACGGATAGACAGATTATATAGCTGCTCTTGTGGTAAAGTTGGATAGAGATTTGAACGCAAGCTCTAATTTAGTAAATTACTTAATCTAAGGAATTTAACAGAACTAGATGTGTACGCAACGATACTGCGGAATTTAAGCCTAAATGGCAGTAGATTTATGCGAAATCAGACTCGGAAAATAAGGCGAAAGTCGGAAGAAATAAGTTGTGTCACAGTAGAGATGTCTACATTTTTAGAAATGTAGATGTTTTTCGTATCGGGTCAGTAATATAAAGGTGGTTATGTTTAATGGAATACTCTTATCCGTTTTCAACTGATTGGTCAACAGAAGAAATTGTAGATGTTGTGCGATTTTTTGAAGGAATTGAACAAGCTTATGAAAAAGGCATTAAGCGTGAAGTAATGATGGCAAAATATCGTCGTTTTAAAGAAATTGTACCTTCACAGGCCGAGGAAAAATCAATTTTCCGTGAGTTTGAAGAAGCAAGTAGCTATGTCAGTTACCCTGTTGTGAAGCAAGCGAAAGAAGGAACAGATGGTACAATTATTAAAGTTGCCCCGAAGCAACGTCGATAACAATAAAAGCGCGAGAAATCAATTTTAGCAACGTTGATTTCTCGCGTTTTTTTTGATGCTTATTCCTCAAAGTTTTCGTGAAACGGTTGATGAGTGGGATCAGCATGAAAGAGGACGCGAGAAATACTCACGTCCTCTTTACACTATGTCTGTGTTAAAAATTGGCTTATTTCATATACTACATAAACAAAAAAATCCGGAATGATTTCCCTCATCCACAAATAATCTTCAAACAAATTTTCATTTGCTAGGAATAATAACGAAAATTTTCCACAATATATAAATAACGTTGAAAACTGTTTTAGTTATTATGTGCAGAGCTTAAAGCATAATCCGTTAAACTTTATTTTCCAACAATGATGTTATAAATAGGGAGTAAAAGGCTAAAGGTTTCTTCCGTTAATTGATGAAGTTGGCTAGCTGACAGCTTGACAGCTTGATCTTTTGGTATATGACGACCTACTAAAAATTCTCCTTTTTTAACATCACGTAAACGGATAAGTAATTCGTCTAGCTTGTCTTCCCTTGCATCTTGCAAGGAGATTGCTGCTGGAGACATGTGATCTCCAGAGACAATGAAATTATCAGGAAGCTGCTGTAGTATTGCTTTATTGGCCATTAAACGTTCTGCCATCACATTTTTTTGTGGCGCTTCATAAATAATAGCTAAGACAATGAATAAATGTGTGCTCCAAAGTCCAATCTGAAAGTGAGGTAATGATTTATAACCTCTTTTGTACGGAGCGAATGCAACCCAGCTATCCTTTGGGGGATTTACTGTTCTACGCGCATGCTTCGCAACATGAGGATAAAATTCTTCTCCAAGTTGACTTGAAAAGAAGGAAGAAAAATCCTCTCCAAGCAATTGGAATTTTGGTCGTACACATTCATTTAAAGCATCCATTCTCTGTTCTAGCCCGTCTATTTGAAAAACATTGAAGTCTTTGTTAGTCCACTTTATTTTCGGCATTTTTATGAACTCCTTTCGATTTATAAGGTTTATTTTATAAGGAAAATGGGAAAAAATCTTATAACAAGCATTTTATCGAATGTGATAAGTTTTTGTGAAAAATAAAAAAAGGAAGTGATTTTTATGAAACCAATCGTAAAAATTATACGTAAAGTCGACATTGAAAAGCAATATGAACACATTTTGCAGTTAGAATTAGATTATGAATTAGCCTCTCTATTCTCGGCAATGAATGAAAAAAATGAATTTGAAATTGAAAAAAGTAAAAAGCGTCTAGTTGAAATTCAGCTGGAACTTGAAAGCTTGCACGCCTATGCGTAATGAAAATTATATACCGATTTGAAAAATCACTTGCTGAATATTCCGACAGCAGGTGATTTTTATTGCTATAAAGGGTAAAATAGACAATATATCATAATGCAAAGTTATATTTTCAGGGAAGAATTATTAACAAAAAAATTTTTAACTTCTTTCAGCGGGCGTCCAAACATCTGTATCTGTCGCTACGCTTTCGGTACAAAAGACATCCGCTGAAATAGAGGAACTAGTGATGTAGGCTAAAAGCATAGGGCCTTTTCTTATAATCGAAGGGTGGGTTTTTATGGATTTACAACAAATGGATCAATTTGCGAAAAGTATTATATATGAAGCGGGTAGCCGTATTCGAGAGGCCTTTTCGTACAATCTAGTTATCGAGACAAAATCAAGCGCAAACGACCTTGTCACAAATATTGACCGTGAAACAGAATTATTCTTTATCGAAAAAATACGAGGTTTCGATCCGACCCATAAAATTTTAGGGGAAGAGGGAATGGGAGAGAAAGTAGAGTCGTTAGAAGGTGTTGTATGGATTATTGATCCAATCGATGGCACGATGAATTTTGTGAAACAACATCGTCATTTTATGATTTCTATCGGTATTTTTGTTAATGGGGTAGGCAAGCTTGGTTACATATTTGATGTCATGCGTGAAGATTTATTTTATGCTATCGCAGGTGAAGGGGCATGGTACAATGACTCACCATTACGTAAATTGCAGTCAGTTAAAATAGAAGAATCGGTCATTGGTATAAATGCTCACTGGGTAGCACCAAATCGACATATTCACAATGAAAAAGTAATTGAAATGGTTAGAAAAGTACGTGGAACAAGGTCTTATGGTTCAGCTGCAATGGAAATAGCGTTTGTTGTCAGTGGTAAATTAGATGCTTATGTGTCTATGCGACTATCGCCGTGGGATATTGCTGGAGGAACGATTATTGCTAAGGAAGTTGGTGCTATTACCACTAATTTACATGGAGAAGGCTTTGATTTCTTGCATCAGGATACGTTTATTATTGCCAATCCTTCAATACACAAAGAGTTATTAGAAAAATATATTGTGCCTTATGAATAATAAAAGGAGCCATGTCTATTGTTTAGACAGGCTCCTTTGTGCGATTAAAGTAGTCCTTGCTCACGTAGTTTACGTTTCATTTTAAAGGCTGTCATGAAGATGACACAAGTAGCCATAATGCCTGCTATTATACCTAACCAACTACTAACTGCCACGGAATATCCGATAGAACACATTGCTAAAACAGCCGCTAATGCGTAAACCGCCATTACGAATTTTGCACGATTCATAGCCGAGCCTCCTATATAAAAAATTTATAATGCAAATATATTTTTTTAGAATGATGTAAATTCTAATAAGGACATTTCTATCCTTCTTGTGCTATAATATCACAGTTAAACATTCGAAAAAAGAATATGGAGTGGAATAATGACAAACTTACGTCAAGATCTTCGCAATATCGCAATTATCGCACACGTTGACCATGGTAAAACTACTTTAGTCGACCAATTACTAAAACAATCGGGTACATTCCGTTCAAACGAACATGTTGAAGAACGTGCAATGGACTCTAATGATATTGAACGTGAACGTGGTATTACAATTTTAGCGAAAAATACTGCAGTAAATTATAACGGAACTCGTATCAACATCCTTGATACGCCTGGACACGCCGACTTTGGCGGTGAGGTAGAACGTATTTTAAAAATGGTAGATGGCGTTTTACTAGTTGTCGATGCGTATGAAGGTTGTATGCCGCAAACACGCTTCGTACTAAAAAAAGCGTTAGAACAAAAATTAACACCAATTGTGGTTGTTAATAAAGTAGATAAGGACTCAGCTCGTCCACTAGAAGTAGTAGATGAAGTATTAGAATTATTCATCGAGCTAGGTGCAGATGACGATCAATTAGACTTCCCTGTTGTTTATGCATCTGGGGTAAACGGTACTGCTTCACTTGATGCAGATCCAGCGAAACAAGAAGAAAACATGCAATGTCTATTTGAGAAAGTAATCGAATCTATTCCAGCACCTGTTGATAATTCAGCAGACCCATTACAATTCCAAGTAGCTTTACTTGACTATAATGATTACGTAGGTCGTATCGGTATCGGACGTGTATTCCGTGGTACAATCGAAGTAGGTCAACAAGTAGCACTTATGAAATTAGATGGAACAGTAAAACAATTCCGTGTTACAAAAATCTTTGGCTTCTTTGGCTTAAAACGTGAAGAAATTCAATCAGCAAAAGCTGGTGATCTAATTGCCGTTTCAGGTATGGAAGACATCAACGTTGGTGAAACTGTGTGTCCTGTTGAACACCAAGAGGCTTTAACACCGTTACGTATTGATGAACCAACTTTACAAATGACGTTCTTAGTAAACAATTCACCATTCGCAGGTCGTGAAGGTAAATTTGTAACAGCACGTAAAGTAGAGGAGCGCTTACGTTCTCAACTTCAAACAGACGTTTCTTTACGCGTTGAAGATACAGATTCTCCGGATGCTTGGACTGTTTCTGGACGTGGTGAGCTTCACCTATCTATCCTTATTGAAAATATGCGTCGTGAGGGCTTTGAGCTACAAGTATCAAAACCACAAGTAATCATTCGTGAAATTGATGGCGTGAAATGTGAGCCATTTGAACGTGTACAAATTGATGTTCCTGAAGAAAATGTTGGATCAATTATCGAATCAATCGGTACTCGTAAAGGTGAAATGTTAGATATGATTAACAATGGCAATGGCCAAGTTCGTTTAACATTCTTAGTACCTGCACGTGGTTTAATCGGTTATACTACTGAATTCATGTCAATGACTAAAGGTTTCGGTATCATCAACCATACTTTCGATTGCTACCAACCATATATTCCAGGTCGTATCGGTGGTCGTCACCAAGGTGTACTTGTATCAATGGAAACAGGTAAATCGACAACTTATGGTATGATGCAAGTAGAAGACCGTGGTACACTATTTGTAGAACCAGGTACTGAAATTTATGAAGGTATGATTGTTGGTGAAAATACACGTGATAATGATATCACTGTAAACATTACAAAAATGAAGCAAAAAACGAATGTTCGTTCTGCTACAAAAGATGCGACAAACGTAATTAAAAAGCCGCGTTTATTAACACTAGAAGAAGCATTAGAATTTTTAACTGATGATGAGTACCTAGAAATCACACCAGAATCTATTCGCCTTCGTAAACAAATTCTAGACAAAAACGAACGTGAGAAAGCAGCGAAAAAATTAAAAAACGCTGATAAATAATTTTTTGCTTCCACGAAAGGAAGATGAGTCTTGGATATTAAGTCCGCTTTATTAGGTGAACTAAATGTTATTCAAGTTGCTGCACAAACAAACGCAGAGGAAACAGCTGAAGCCTATAAAAAAATGGCAGGGATAACACGTTTTTTATATGAAAACTTACCGAACTATGATATTGCAGGCTATGTTCTGTTTGCTCTAGTGTTTTTGCTCTCTGCACTTGTTTATAAACTAGGCTTTGCAAAGAAATTAAAACTATCACAAAATATCGTTATTTATATTTTCCTGTTTTTAGGATGTATAATATTAACATTTTTTGCATTATATCTTCCGATGGTAGAAGGGCTCATTGTAGCATCGTTAATCTTGATCATCTATAAAACACGTTTATGGCGTGAAAAAAGAGAAGAGCAACAAGCTACTAATCAGTGAAATAACTTTACCTTAATTGAAACAGTCTTAGCGTTGAATCGCTAAGGCTGTTTTTTCGTTTAAAAAGTAGTGTTTTAAGAATAGCCGAAGCGACGGAAGGAATAGCTGGAGCGACGGAAAGAATGGCTGGAACGACGGATAGAATCGAAGTGACGGAAAGAATAGCCGAAGCGACGGAAAGAATAGTTGGAGCGACGGATAAAACAATCGAAGCGACGGAAAGAATAGCTGGAGCGACGGATAGAATCGAAGTGACGGAAAGAATAGCCGAAGCGACGGAAAGAACAACCGAAGCGACGGAAAGAATAGCTGGAGCGACGGATAGAATCGAAGCGACGGAAAAAATAGCCGAAGCGACGGAAAGAACAATCGAAGCGACGGAAAGAATAGCTGGAGCGACGGATAGAATCGAAGCGACGGATGGAATCGAAGCGACGGAAAAAATAGCCGAAGCGACGGAAAGAACAATCGAAGCGACGGATGGAATCGAAGTGACGGAAAGAACAATCGAAGCGACGGAAAGAATAGCTGGAGCGACGGATAGAATCGAAGTGAGGGAAAGAATAGCCGAAGCGACGGATAGAATCGAAGCGACGGAAAAAATAGCCGAAGCGGCGGATAGAACAATCGAAGTGACGGAAAGAATAGCTGGAGCGACGGAAAGAATACCGAAGCGACGGAAAGTAAAGTCGAAGCGACGAATTGAACGTCCTCCATACAATTGTTATTGAACAATTTTAAAATATAGGCACCGAACCTTCCTGATATGAATAAGTTAATGTCGATAGGCTTATTTTCATCAATCAAGGAGGAAATGGAATGCGGTGGCTTAAAAAAGGCTTACTATTTAGTGTTATTGCTTTGTTACTCCTTTCTTTGACGGCGTGTAATAATAAAACGGAGCTTGAAAAGGTCAAAGTTGGGGAAGTAACGCGCTCGATTTTCTATGCGCCGCAGTATGTAGCACTTGAAAAAGGGTACTTCAAGGATGAAGGGCTTTCCGTTGAACTACAAACAATTGCAGGTGGCGATAAGACAATGACAGCGCTACTTTCTAATGGCATTGATATCGCCTTAGTTGGATCGGAAACTTCTATTTATGTTACGCTCCAAGGCGCCAATGACCCGATTCAAAATTTTGCGCAGTTAACTCAAACAGATGGCACATTTTTAGTGGCACGTAATAAGATGGATAACTTTTCGTGGGATCAGTTAAAAGGCTCTACATTTTTAGGTCAACGTAAAGGTGGGATGCCGCAAATGGCTGGTGAGTTTGTCTTGAAAAAACATGGTATTGCCCCTACCAATGATTTAAAACTTATTCAAAACATTGATTTTGCTAATATTGCTACAGCCTTTGCATCAGGTTACAAAAAACACTACTATATATTGAATGGAGATGTTACGAATGGAGTAGATGCTATCTCATAACGCATCACAATATGTGCAGAGGATTTAATATAAAACAGGAGGCGCTAAAAAGAAGCTTACTTTGGAAGAACCATCTGCATTCATGTAAGGGAGGCTAGTCTACTATTAATCGCCCATTTGAGTGCAGACTTAACATCGCACTCATCGCATCATACATATAAGCAACTTTTAGCAGAGACTGGTATAACACTTAATCAAATTATGGAGAGGCTCTATTCATACATCAAATCTCACGAATAAAATTAATTAAAGCCAAACCCTTTCTAGGAAATGTACTTTTATCCTTAAACTTTCTGCACCGGGTACAAAAAATTCAGATAATTAGCTACAATTTAAAAGCAGAAGCTATTGAAAAAAACTGCACCGGAAAATCCAACTTCAATCAGATTTCTCAGCGCAGTTCAGTTTTTGTTACATATATTAGACTAATTCAAGTACTGCAACAGTTTCGCAGTGTGTTTAGTGTATGTGGCAACACATGGGGGTGCTGGTGAGTTTACAATTTATCCAGGTAACATTAAGGTACGAATAAAGGCACAAAATATATGAAAGTTTTTTCTTTTAAATACTTGGACAAAAAAGAAGTATTTGAAAGGTCTAAAGGTGGAAAACTGCTGTACATAGGAGTCACGCAACACCTTCTTATCTTTCCATTAGTTTTTTGCTCAGGAATCTAATTTGCCCAAATTGCTTTTCGAACATCAAATCCCATATATCGAGACATTCATTTGCAATATCTTTTATCTCAGGTATTGTTGAGTTAGAGGTTTCATCATATAATCCAATAATCAATTTAGAAATTTCATCTTCTATTCCCCAAATACCTTTAAATTTATCAACTTCATTTCGGACTAAATGGTAACTCATTGAAAGTATAATATCTTTGTAATCAACTACTGACTTTGATTCTTCTTCAAGATAATGAACAAAAGCATGTACTGTTCTACCACTTAATCCGGAATTCATTATCTCGATTATAAAATCCTTGTCTCTCTTTAAATTAATAAGATTATCATAGAATAATCTTGAAATCGGCATCTCCAGATTTAATGTACTTGCCTTAAACTTGCGTATCATATCTTTTGCTAATGAATTAAATTCATCTTTATTGAAATAATTAGTAGTCATATGAAAAACTGCTTCTGCTTGTACTTCACTCATTGTATCCACATTATTTATTATTTCGGCAAATTCACTTTTAAGAATAAACATCTCTGACAGACAATATGCACCCATTTTAATTAGTTCTTTATCTTCGGATTCGTAGCATTTCTTAATAACTTCTAATACTCGTTCACGATATTTCGGATATAGCAAAAAGAGCATATTTTTCGTATCACGGAAACCTACTAGCCTGTAATCTTGTTCAAATAGATTTAAGATTATTCCTGATGCCCAATCTCTTTCTATGTTATACGAAGGCCATAATGCGAATAAACTCGCTAATTTCACTGCAGGGTTTTCATCTAATGCCAACTTTTTAATTGTATCTTTAAACTGGTTAAACAAAGAACTTTCGTTCCATATTAGCTGAGCTACTGCTTCAGCTGCGATACCCCTTACGCAGTTTATTGCATTACTTTGTAGCATATCAAAGCTACGCATTTCTTTATCTTCATTATTAGTTATATTGGGTTTGTCGATTTCCGGGTTTTTATGGTTAATCGCAATATCCTTTAGAATATCCAAAACCTCTTGAGACCATTTTACGTTTTTCCTATTTCGAATGATTAAGCAAATGTATTTCGCCCGATGTAAGATATAATCATATGGATAGGTCAAAATCATTGTTTCTAATAACTCTACCGGCACATTATCCAGTGCCTTACTATATGCAACTCCACTAAATAAGGAATCTACATATACATCCGGAATATTCTCCTTATATGAAAGAACTAGGTTTACCATTCTTTCGGGTTCCTCGGAAACAGCATTGCTAAAGCTACTTGCAAACTCTTCAATAGAATTATGAATAAACCCTCCTGGAACCTCTTTCCATCTAGAATGACTTTTATGAATAAGTTTTGTATTAGTTAAAATCTCTAGCCACTTTTTGTTATTTAATTTTTTCCCCGCCACAGGGGAGCTTACCGTTCCGCCGTGGCCATCTGAATATTTATATAAAGTTGACCCTTCAGGAAATTTACGTCTTAAAATACGAAGCAAATCTTTTGCTTGAATACCCAATCGATTATAGGGGAGTACTTCTAGAATTTCTTTTTGAAAATCACCCCAGAAACTCCAATAAACTGTATAGCCGTTTTTTTCTCTATTATAATTAATTCTACTTCGATATAAATCTTTAGCTTGTGTCGATAGATAACTTATAACTCGGTCTTCCAATACATTAAAAATATCCTCACTGCAGTATCTCGTATGCTTTCCTAATATTTGTTTAGCAAGAAGTAATTTATCACCATTGCCACTTGTCTTATCGAATATGTTGCTGTTGAAATCACTGCATAAATAATTTATTACAATATCACTATAACTTTCTGGCAATCTGTATAATCCATCCAATATAATTTCATTAAATAAATCATTACCTTTTCCCATGAATTCTTTATAGCGATCAAAGAATTTTTCCGGTTGTTGAGAAATTATTGCTGCATTCGCTTTCTTTATAATTTGGATACAAGCCCTTTCTAGTCCTCTTTTATGAAAATATTTACCAGACCAATCACTATATATCAAGCTTACGTCTTTATCTGTAGGAACGAATGGCAATAATAAATTAAGAACCTCTTCCCCATTATTTATTAGAATTTCAGAGTCTTCATCTAGAAATTCTTCTTCATAATTATAAATTTGTTTCCCCTTGCTTTTAATTTTATTTTCCAATAAAAAAGCCACTAGCCGTATTGTTCTTATTTCACAATTTTTGAGCATCGACTTAAAGTCAAGATAGTTATCAGCCATTGGGGGATATTGTTTATAAAATTTCATTCTTAATTCAAATAACTCATCCGTATCCTGATTTATATCATGCAAAAAACAGTTAGAGAATTTATTATCGTCTTCCTGTGAATTAAATGCATATTTTTCAATGAACGTAATATCATCAACCTCAAAATGCGGGCTCATACTTACAAGCAAATTGATAACCATATCTTTCTTAGATGGGTTGTTAAACCATTTCTCTAAAATGCCATATTGCAAAAGTAACTTAATATACTTGGGCTTGGAAAATATAACGTTATTAATAATATGATTACCATATTTTTTATTTTCACAGTTTTTCACAATAAAATTTTGTATATTTTCATCTATATTATCTATCTGATTTAACACCTCGAAAAAAACAAATTTGACAAAATATCTAATTTGATTTGCCTCAACCATTCTTTGCCCAGCATTAATAAAATCGAGGCTATCAAATTCAGATAAATTTTGCATAAACATTTGCACTTGATATCTTTTTCCGGGTGTTTGTTTATCTTTAGCCCCAATAATATCTACGATATCTTCACCGTCATAATATCTCTGAAGCATCTTTTCTGCTAAAAAACAGTCTAATATAGATTGATGGGAAAACGAAACTTTATTATCTTGAATTATTAAGAAAGCATTCGAAGATAAAAATTCTAAGGATGATTTATTTTCGTTTAATATACTTAAGGGAATAAATATTTTACTAGATTTTTCTAAAAAAGTTACCATTTTATCTTTAATCTTAATTAGATTGTCTTCTCTCAATCCAAATTCAAAACATTTATCGGACAGTTGCCCCCACCATTCTGAGACCAAATGGGTTGCGGTAGAGCATTCTGCATATACTTTGCTTGAATCTAAATGTTGCCAAATATATAGATTACTTGGAATCCTTAGTATCTCTTTCAGTTTACTAGTTAGTTGCTCATAACGCTTCCCAACAATGCCCTTAACTAAATCCTCGTCCAACTCATTAACCTGAACCTTAGACCATTGAATAACTTCCTCTTTTGAATCAACCTTTTTAAATAATGATCTAATATTATTATCGTTCTCCAAGTCATGGGTTCGACATACAAAAACTACGGATATTTTATTTTCCCTCTCAACATTTAATCTCTCTACTTGATTTATAATCTGAGCGCATACCAATAATGCATCTCTAGAATGCGCCAAAGTCCAACGAAGCGCATCCAACTGATCCAAAATAATTACTGCTCTTTCATTTTTAGAAACACTGTCAATACAATGAGTAATCGATGCAGGTAATCCTAAATCTCCCCCCCACTTCTCGGCAGTCATACTTGGAATCCGTTTATCTAATTTAATTGCCAAATATGATATCGTATTTTCTTCACAATAATCGATTATATCTACTGTACACCCGCTTTTCCCTCTTCCAGCCTTTCCATGTATTATCAAAGAGTTCCCGGAATCTATTGCTTTTCTACATATAGAAAATTCTTTTCTCTTAATAAACCCATTGCCCAATGGAATAAAAGATGTTTTATATTCGTGATTCAATTCCTCTAGCCTAGGCAGGATTCGCTCATCATGCGCAAGGTTTCTATACCTTCCTAACAAATTATCATCACTTAGCTTTTCCTCAATAGTTTTAATAATTTTGCCTTCTGATTTACCAATTGATTTACCAATTGATTTACCAATTGACTCATCAACGATTGATAGAACTGCCTTCTCTTTAATGCTTAATAACGATTCTCGAAAATCACTTAGAATTTCAAATAATTCAGAGAAGTACCCTTCAAAATCACTGGGTTTCTTAACTTGCGTATGCTTAAATTTATCTTTCTTAATATTGACGAATTCGACGGCTTCTTGGGCTAGTTTCTTGGATATAGCTTCGTAATCTTCTCTTGAAGTTTTGTAAGCATTAAATACTCTTTGTATGATTGTGTCACTAATCTTATTCCGTTCAAGAAATTCTACAAAATAGTTACTATCAACCTCAGTATCATCAAAATTTCGATTAAATTCAGTAACTATATCTTCTATTTCTTTAATTAATTTCTTTTCTTTCATATCCGTTAAACCTTTTGATATAAGATAACCCGCTAAATTCGGTGCTATTAAGGTTCCCGCTATATATGTTAAAAAGCTCATTTTTGTTACCCCCTAGCTGCTGCCATATTTGCATTCCAAATCGAATAACATCCATTTTTATCCTTCAAATAACGTTTTTACATTATCTTCACATTCCTATTATCTCAAAAAATAAGTAGTTTGAGTTGTTTGAAGATATGATACTGTCTCTAAGTAAAATTATCTTTTATATCATCAATTAAAACACCTTGAATTCCTTTTAGGCAGTCGCAAATTAACTTAGCATAATTATTTAAATCTGCTGAATCCAGAGTCTTGTAACGTCTACCTCCATTTATACGGGTTAATTAAAATCATAAAAGTAAATATATCCCACTGAATTATACAATAAATGTTTAACAAACTTGATGCAAACAAAAAAGGCACTTTTGAACTATTAGATTTTCAAAATTTCCGAGTATTATGATTAAAGCTTGAAAGCCAAGGCCAATAGCAACCAATTCTATAAACTACTTTTACTAGAAAGGAGGGACTCCGCCAATGGAGAACAAACGTTATCACACAACTCCAAAATGGTATGAGCAATGTCTTGAACATTGTGGAGCCTTTGGTATTTCGAAGTCTATCATTCAGTTGTTCATCCATTTACAGGAACAAAAATATGAACAAAATAATAAAGAAACTTAAAATCCCTGGCTATAAAACAAACACTGTTATTACACCAAGAGGAAACTACGAATCGAAAGAAATTAAAGATGTTCAAATGTCACTTGATTTTGAAAAAATGAAATCTACTAATACCGAAAAAAGAAATTAAGTATAAAAAGTTCCCTCCCAGTTAAAGATGAAGGAAAAAGACTGGGGGGAACTAAATGAAAGAACAATTTCGTGTTGTAAAAGTAAGTTATTCTGAAGAACTATCATCTGAATCTGAATTATGGTTTAGAAAGTTTATTGAAAAAATACTTCTTGATCATATTGCAAAAGATGATTACAGACTACGAGCTTTACTAATCAGTAGAAAATAAATTAACAAAAGGAGTCTTTTATGAAGGAAAAAAATTTGATTATTCTTTACAAACGGGTGAGTTCCGCTGCTCAAAGCCTTGAATTACAAGACGCTGCAGCTAAACAGTATCTTGAGTCAATCGGACTTAGTGGTGAGGAAAATTTTATTATCAATCTAAATGATCATGATGTTTCAGCTACGAAACTTAAAATGAATCACAGACCCAACTTAATGCAACTAATTGCTTTAATTAAAGAAGGTAAAGTTAAAACAGTAGTTGTCTATAAACGGGACAGGTTGGCAAGGAACTTTTATGAATTTGTCGATATAGCAAAGATTTTTATTAAATATAGTGTGGAAGTCATCTATACCGCTAGTAATGAACCTCCGTTTAAGAATAAACTTGCACTTGAAGCGTTTTATGGCATGTTTGCTCAAATGGAAGGTCAAAATATCAGTACACGTACTGCGGATGCACGCAAGCAATATCCATCAAGTATTTTTGGATATAAACGAATTACTGATGAGACAAGTAAACGACGTTACATTATTAACGAGGATAAGAAATGTTTAATTGAATCATTATTTACCGACTTTAGTAAGGTTGTTAATGAAGAACAGTTCCTTGATTTTTTAATGCTTCGAAGAAAAGGATTAAAGGATCCAGACAAAATTATTAAAACCTTAACGAATCCCTTTTATTCGGGGCATTACGAAACGAAAAATAGTTATCAGCTACTGCCTCATGTAGAACCTTTTATTTCGTTGAACTTATTTCTTGAAGTAAAAACAAAATTTGATGAATTTATAGCTTACTATCTTGAAAAATTAGTAGATGTTAATAAGCAACTTTTATTTACTCCACTTTGTGGTGAATGCGGAAATTCAATGAAGCATCGGAAAGAGGATGCATTAAAACCAGGTTATTTTGTTTGTAGTGCTAATCACAAACGGATTCATATTGCCGTTGAAGAAGTTAATAATTTAGTAACAAAAACTGTTTTGAATTATGTACAATCGCTTTCGATTCCCCTTGTAAAAAACGTGATTCCAAAACAGGTTAGTGCAGCACAAAAAAAGTTACAAAATGCCTTAGAAAGTACAGCATCCAAATATTTGGATACTTCTCTGAAACTTTGCACATATGATGGAAAGGCAAAATCTCTTATCTCCACCTATTTAGAAGGAATTCAAGTCCTCAAAAACAAATACAATGACTTAGAACAGGATTTGCTATTTTTACAACAATTAAGTAGTGAAGTTAAGGACATGACACAGCTATTGTCACAGCAAAATTTTAATTTTACTGAACAGGAAATTCAACAACTCATTGAATTATTTGTTGCTAATATTTCTGTTTATAAAACGCATCTTCATATT
This sequence comes from Lysinibacillus sp. NPDC095746, assembly GCF_044763535.1. Lineage (NCBI taxonomy): Bacteria > Bacillati > Bacillota > Bacilli > Caryophanales > Bacillaceae > Lysinibacillus > Lysinibacillus sp. NPDC095746. The sequence continues at coordinate 91,794 of NZ_JBIWGL010000012.1, read as the reverse complement.
GATCTGTTCCTATCGTCGTTTGTAAAGGATTTTGATGCATCATGAATAATACTGAAACATCTAAATTGATAAAAGCGTCTGCTTATCTTCGCTATTCTGACAAAAAACAAGATGGCAATAACTCTTTAGCAATTCAAAAAAGCCAAATCCAAGTATTAGCTGAAAGAGAAAAACTAGACATTACTAATTGGCGAGCAGATAAAGCGACTAGTGCATTTCGTAGTAACATTAGTAAACGAGAGGGTATTCAACTCATTTTTGAAGATATTGCTAATGGAGCGGAAGCAATCTGCTTTTACGAGGAATCAAGAATCACAAGAAGTATCACAGATTTCTATAATGAAGTTTACACTCCAATCAAGTTGCAGTATCCACATGTAAAATTTTTTAGTACGCATGGCGATGGTGAATGGAATCCAGACGATCCAATTGTTCAGGCTAAGCTTGTTTTTGCAGCGGAAGAATCTGAAATAAAATCCGTCCGCACTATCGATGCTCAAGGAAATCTATTAAACCGTGAACAACCAAAACGCCCAGGCTCCCGCACCCCTGTAGGTTATGATATGAAACATGGGGTTTTGCATCCAAATGACGATGCAATAGTAGTAGAGCTAATCTATTATCTTGCAAGTTGGGGGCATTCACATAGCATTATTGCTCAATTCTTAAATAAATCTGCTATTACAACAATTAAAGTAAAGAATTGGAACAGCAGCACAATTGGTTATATCCTTTCAAACCGAGCTTACTCAGGCAACTTATCTTGGAATGTAAGAACAAGTTACGAAATTAGTAAGCCAAAACCCGAAAGAGATATTGAGTTATTTAAAAATGTCCATTCTCCAATAATTAGTACAACTGTGATTCATTTAGTGAAACAAATAAATGATTTGAAAGAACGACTCGGAACGATGAATACTCCATTTTATCTTCGTTCGATTATTAAATGTAAAAGTTGTAATACTTGCTTAATAGCTAAAGATCACTCGCCTAAAGGTAAACCTGGGGCATATAGAATTTATAAGTGTTTAGAATGCAATAATAGTGTTCCAATACTACCTGCCCATGAAGCAGTTTTAAATGATCTACTGAAAAAGTGGAATACCCAACTCGATACTATTAGTACTACATCTAGGAAGCAACTTAAACAGTGGTCTACTAAACTTAAAAAGACTAAAGATAGTCTTAAGCAACAACGTGAATTAGTATTCCTTAACGAAAAAACTCTAGCAGATGACATAATAAATTCATCACTATTACGTGAAACGTTTCTGACTGCAAAGCGACACTTGGAAAATGAAATAACTTATATTAGTGAGTCGATGGACGAAATCGAACTGCTTATCAAGGATGATTATTTAATAATTACTTTAAAAGAAATACTAAATCATAGCTTTTATGATTTTTCAGATACAGAACTAAGGGTTTTTTTATTATTATTTTTCGACGAAGTACAAATCAACTTTGAAAAAAATAACGAAATCCAAATTAGTTATCGTCTCTCTCCATTTGTTTCACTAGAAAAGTCAACTGGTTATGTAACCGAAAAAATGCAATAAGTAACATTTTTGACTGGTCAGGAAACCGAAAACAAAGGGACTAAATTTACTTTCATAAAATCAACACTTCTAAAAGCCCTTGTTATCAAGGCTTTTAGAGCATGTTAGTTCGGTTCTTCAACCATCTTGGAATTCCTCGATGATTGGAAAACCGAAACCTATATTTTAATAATGGTCAAAAAACCGAAAATCTAAACCTAAGGAAATATTATTTTTTTTAAAGACTTAAAATATAAAAATACGAAGATATACTGTTATTAATAATAAAAAAATAAACGAAAAGGGAAAACCCCATAGAAAGATTTACACAAGTGTGTAGATCTTTCTATGGGGTTTTCTTTTTTAAAGAACTAAAAAGGATGTTGAATTAGGTGTTATTATAAGACATTTTGGACGTAAAAAATGACTAATATTATCGATTCAGTTCGAATACACTTTAACATCCCATAACATCGGAGTGATTTATTATGGAGGAAGTAATTCATCATCAATCGTTGGGGGAAATTGACATAGGTGGAGTAAAGTATTTACACAAACCAGATGATAAATTTGATTATTTAAAGGATATTTCAGAAAACGAAGTAAAAATACATTTGAAATTTACCAAAGATCGAGAAAAAAGAAAAGATGCTAAAAATGCATTAAAAACGTTTTTCTTAGAGATATTATAAATAGCTCTTTTTTATAACATAACAGTAACAGGCAAATGAAACGGGTGTGTGAAGATGAAACGAGCTTGGTGTCTTTATCGTGTATCTAAGAAACAACAAGTAAGTACAGATGATGATATACCGATGCAAAGAAATTCTTGTCATGAATTCGTGAAAAATAAACCAGATTGGATCATAACAAATGAGTTATACGAAAAAGGAGTATCTGGTTGGAAAAAAACAGTAAACGAACGAGATGAAATGGCAATACTAAAAGAAGGCGCATTAAATAAAGAATTTGACGTATTATTGGTTTTCATGTTCGATCGTCTAGGTCGAAGAGAAGATGAAACACCAGTAATGGTAAATTTTTTAATTCAGAACGATATTGAGATCTGGTCTGTCAAAGAGGGCCAAAGAAAAATTGAATCTCATATTGATAAGCTTCTAAATTATATAAGCTTTTGGCAATCGGATGGTGAAAGTCAAAAAACATCGATTAGGGTAAAAGAAGCAAAAAAACAGCTAAGTGAACAAGGTTATTTTCAAGGTGGCTCGGCACCAATTGGATACAAAATTGTTGAAACAGCCGAGCAACATTGGAAAAATAGAGAGAGGCTAGTTAAAGAATTAGTGCCAGATGAAGATGAATCAGAAATGATTAAGTTGATTTATAAATTATATGTAAATAAACATATGGGGTATAGAAAAATTGTTGATTATTTAAATGAAAATGGGTATCGAAATAGAGATGGTAAAGTTTTTGCGGTGAGTACCATACAGAAAATTTTATCAAATTCAGTTTACATTGGATTAAAGAGATATAAAAATGCTGTAGGAGGAATGCAGCCATTTAACGAAAAGTTAAGAATTATTCCAGATGAGTTATTTAATCAAGCTGAACAGATAAGAAATAAAAGAAGCAGTAATATTAAAGAACAAGACAAATCGGATATACCAAGAACAGGGAAATTACTATTTTCAGGTTTGGCATCTTGCAAATATTGCGGTTCAAAATTAACCCCTAATTATCTATATAGGAATTCAAAATATAACAATAAAGATGGATACTATAAAAACACCATTTACCGATATAAATGTCCTTTAAATAAAGGTAAATTATATTGTGATCATCAACAAAATATCTGGGGCGGAAAAAAATTCGATACATTAATTATTAATAAGATAAAAATGATCTTATCACAATTTGAAATGAGATCTTTTCTTGATACAAGTAAAAATATGAAAGCTGATTTGCTAAAGCTAAAGGAACGGAATGTTCATAATTTAGAAAAAGAGTATTTAGCTTTAACAAAGCAACATGAAAAATTAAACCTTGAAATTGGGAAAACTTTAGTCGGGGAAAGTTCTTTTACTGCTGAACAGTTATCAGGAGCCATTAATGCAGTAGAAAAGCAAATAGAAGAAAAGTCATCACAATTAAATTCTTTGAAAGAAGAATTAGAAAAAGAGAGAGAAAACTATTCGGATGTGAACTATTTAGCAAATGAATTAGAAAATTGGGAGCCAAAATTTAATGAAGCAGATGATGATCTAAAAAAAGCGATGCTCTCTAGAATAATTAATAAGGTTTATTTAGGAAAAAATGAAATAGAAATTGAACTGAATATATGGTTATCAGATTACTTTGAAGGGAAGTTTAATTAGAATATTTCAGTTTTAAATAAACCGGTTAGTTAGCTGGTACAAGTGTAGTTTTAAATAAATATTGAACAATTAAAGCAAAATTCAATTATCTAAAATAATGATTGATAATACAGAATTAATTTTGTTAAAAATCCTGTGTTGATATGCAGGATTTTTTCTTATTCCACATTAAACGGTAATTTCATAATGAGAAAATTATATTTGGTAATTAATAACTCTTGGAGAAAACATTGAAGAAGGGCTAGATAAATGAAAAAAGCTTTTTAAAGTGGAAATCCCAAATGACTATGAAAATAACAGTAATTAATTCAAATAGTAAGTAATAATGGCTCAAAGAGTGGATTGACTTTGAACTTTTAATAGTGCAAACTTTTGGCTTTTTCTCAAGTTATAGTTCTGGTGACTTATTGAGTTATGATAGTATCAGTTCTCATAAGGTTTTAACTATTGTTGAAATAAAAGGAAATATGGGAAATGGATTTATTCCCGATGGAAAAGAGATTGTTCATATGTTTAATATGCGACATTTTACAACATTTTCAATAATTTTTTATTGGTTTAGATTGAAGAAATCAGATAGTTAGTGTATTGAGGCATGAGACTTGAGACTAATTTACTTGTTGATTTTAACGAACTTATGGAAATTATTCATTCATAAGGAATTTTTTTATTTAACTAATGGTGAGATACTTTTCAAAAATGAGGTACCCTTTTTGTTTGTTACTGGATTATTCAGATCCCTGGAGTGATTCAGACGACTACAATTCACATACACTACCTCAAGATTAATTCTATTACCTGTATACTAATGCTATGAAGTTGGTTTGTTTCCATATTATAATTAAAAAGATTAGCAATTGAAGTGAGGTGATTATTATGCCAAGTGGAGATACGGTTAAGATTGAAGGGCTAAATGAGATCAGAAGCCAAGGTAACAAATCAGCAATTGTTTTTATTCATGGTTTAGGGGGACACCCTTTTAATACATGGACAAGAAAAGGTGAAGACTCTCTATCATTCCTTCTTAAGCAAGATCCAATTTACAATTACTATGATATATTTAGCTTTGGTTATAAGTCAGGTCCTTTTTTCAAACAGCATCACTATCATGATGTAGCCAAACTTTTACATACTGAGTTAAATGTCAGGTTGAAAGATCAAGACTTATACTTCATTGTTCACAGCATGGGAGGATTAATTGTACAGCAATTATTGATTCATCAACTGGAACGTGAGGATTATCATTTTGTTGATAGGGTAAAAGGAATTGTTTATTTTTCTGTTCCTTTTTATGGATCGTCGGTGGCAACAGGATTTAGTAGACTAGCATCTTTTTTACCTGGCTTCATAAGTCATTATGTAGTTTCTGAGCAAACAAGATCTTTACGGTTAATAGGAAAAGAAGTTGAAGACCAAGCGCATAAATGGGTCCGTTACAGTCAAAATCGTTTGAACCATATAAGACAAGAAAATATATATGGATTATCTGATAGAACGGTGAATTCGTTTTCTTCAAATCCTCCATATATTCAAGTGTCTCATCCTGTGGAGGAAAACCATAGAAGTATATGTAAAGTAGATAAAGAGAGTACGAGTTATAAAATAATTTCTGATTTCTTTAAAAACGAATCCAACTTGAAACTGCGAAATGAAAAAAAAAACCATGAAGAAACAATTGAGCTGAAGAATTATTGGAATTGGCTTGAAAAAAAGACAAGTAAGTTTATTGTACCTGGTATTCAATTACCACTTCCAATTGATACAGCATGGGCTAGTATTAATGTGTGGGACTTAGATGGCAAATCGTCAATGGACACGATAGTAAAGGCAGTCGAGAAATATCATGAATGGGAGCGGTTATCTGGTCACAATCAAATAAGACGGCGAAATGCTCAAGAAATTACTTTGTTAGGTACACGGATTGTGTTAATTGGTGGCCCAGGTACTGGAAAAAGCACATTAGCTATGCGGACTGTGAACCGGCTTATAAAAGATCAAAAAAAGGTTTTGTATATCAAATTTTCAAGATTGGCCCAAGAAGTCCGAACAGGAAAATCATTTGATGATGCATTATGGAATGTAGCTTTAGAAAATTATTCAGGTAATAAAGAGTTAGTGAAATATGCATTAGGAGAACCAGATGTGTTAATTGCGGACGGTTTGGATGAATGCGGTCCTAACAAAAAAGAAATTAGTTCGGTAATGCAGGATTGGTGTATGTCACGGAAAGATTTACAGGTTATCATAACAAGTAGACCAGTAGGCTATGAAGCAGCTTACTTTCATGATTTTCATCATGTAGAAATTTTACCGTTGAATGAAAACGAAATATATGAATATGCTCCAAAGGTACTTGAATTATTAGGGAAAAATAAGGGGGATATTTCATCTGTTTTAAAGAGGTTTAAAAAGCAATTAGAAAGTAATAAAACAGCTTCAATAGCTGCTCGTAGCCCCTTACTTTTAAACTTCCTTTTGCAATTATCTTTTTCTGGAAAAACATTCGGTAAATATCGTACGGACTTATATGATAAAGTAATTGATTTATGGATGACTCAAACGGAAAGAGGAGAACAGTTAAACGTCAACCATGAAGTTGCTATCGAGGCTTTGTATTGGCTGGGCTGGACTCTACAGTCCGCAAGGAACGAAAATGGTGTATGCTCCAAAAAACAACTAATTAGCGGTTTAGCAAATCATTTATCTGATAGAAAAGGCTTAAAGAAGCTTGAAGCTAGGGAGTTAGCAGCGAATTGTTTGTTGTACTTTACAGAAAAAGGAATTATAGAGCGATTGCAGTTCGAATACGATGACGCTTGTACATTTTTACACTTGTCATTAGAAGAATATGCGGCTGCATGCTACTTGTCAGAATTGAATGAAAGCCAACAAATTACTATCTTTCATCGTATTTTCCGAAACCCCAAATGGCGTGAAACATTACTAATGGCAGGAGGAGTTGGAACAGCTCAAATTTTTGTTGAGCAATTGCTTGGTATGGAGCAACCTGAACATGATTTGTTTAGCGATATGGTACTTGCAGCTGCGATACTTGCAGAGACTGATCCAATTCCTGATTTGAATAAGCAAGTATTAAAACGACTAACATCGAACATCATATCACCTATTCCATTGTTAGCTTATGAAGCTGCAGATGTATATGGCTTTCTTGCCGAACAAGAACCACAATGGACTCTAGAGTTAGTAGAGCCTTTGTTAGATCATAAACAAAGTTGGACAAGGTTAGTAGCAATTTATCTGACATTGAGGACAGGGAGGACTCTTTTTACATCCACAAGTTTTGTGGAATGGTTAGAAGAAGGTTTTGATGACAAGGACACGAAAAGGGGCTTGTTGGGTATTCCTACAGGTTGGCTATTATGGAATGATACGTTGGTACTAGGCTTGGAACAGTTATTACGAGACAGAATAGATGACAAAGATTTGATAAATGTTTGTAGTGCTATAACCAATACTAATAGCAATTTGAAAACAGCGGAAAAAATAGGAAAGTTAATCAGTAGTACTGGAAATAAAATTGCAATTGAAATTATTAGAAATAAATTCTCAAGTAATATTAGTAAATTGTTCGATTTTGAAGCTCAAGAGAAACGCATGAGAGAATCAGAGCAAGTTTTACTCCAATCGATTCTTAACGTAATTCCAAAACAAATAGTGAAAAGCTCTGAAAAAGTTAAGCATTTTAAACAATTAGCTACTCTTTATGAGGGCATGAAGGTTGGAGAGCATATCGCAGGTGATTTACTACGACTTCCTAAGGACAAGCAATCTTTAATTTCTATGGAGGCAGTTGTTACAGGGATGATTATGGTATTTAAGATTGATCAGGCAGAATTATATCGTGAAGTCCACGCAGTGCTTACTCAACCGGATATTAATGTTAATCGGTCTATTTATAGAATATTACCTGATGTACCAAGAATAGAACCGGACTGGGATCTTGTAAAAGAACTTGATTTGGATGCGTGGCAATTAGTTAACGCGTTATCTAATCCAGCCGATACTATAGCCTCTAATGCTACAAGATTGATTGTAAATGGTGCAGGTGGGGATCAGGCAAAATTATTAATTCCAAATATATTTCATAATAAACAAGCGTACGAGTATGGGGCGAAGGTAATTCCTTTTGTATATGATGAGGATAAAGCACTGTCAATTTATTTGGACATTCTTCGAGGTGAAATACATTACGGCTTCAGATATATCTATGAAATGATTTGCCTACTTCCGAATGCGCAGAATAATCCGAAATTACTTGAACCTATTTTAGAAGGAATTAAACTCCACGACAATGAAGTTGCTATATCTGCAGTCAGAGCTATGGAAGAGTTAAATCTGTTTGCTGATCAGACGGTAAAAGAAGTGCTTGCGCATTGGGATATTCAAGGTGTTATTTGTGATAGATGTAAAATATGGGTTACTGGTGGACACTGTCCAAACTGTAATGTTGTACCTAATACTCCGTTACCATATTTAGTAAGGTTATCTGCAAAAAGGAGTTTGTTAGACTTTGATGAGTTACAGCATTTGGCCTTACACCCAAGACATGATGTAAGTAAAGAAGGATTAATTGGATTGACCCAATACTTGACTAATAATAAAGAACAATTGGTTCGGATTGTTCAAGAAATAAAACAAGGGAACAAGTCAGAAATTTTACTTAATGCTATTTTTGATGTAGATGTACAGATTTTGAAAGAGGTAAAATGCGAAATTAAAAAACTTATAGAAAGTCCGTCAGCAAAGGTACGTAAAAGGTTTCTGCAATTTTTATCATTAGGCAAAGTATTTAGCAAAAAAGAGGCGATCGATATTTCACAGGCTAGCTTAGAGGAAACTGATACGGGTGTGAAAAGTCAAGCACTAAAATCGTTAAGAGAACTTTTATGATAGGGGTCTGTAAGCTAAGTAAATACACTATTGGATCAGGTATAATTAATCTATTCCAAAGATTGAATTACTTTGTATTAAACTAATAAAAAATATTATATGAATTGCCACCAGCCATTAATGGATAAAGAAAAAATTGTAGTATACACCACAGTCAAAATATTCACTATTTCGTAGTAAAAACATACTATGCAATAGTGAATCGATATTCGACGATCGGGCGCGATTGTGAAGCAACACAGGTAGAAATTGATTGAACTTTTCTGTGAAATCTGAATTTAGGACTGTTGATTAAAATACAAATCAACAGTCCATTTTTATTTGAATAGGAAGAAAGTCTAAACGAATTCAATACATTTAAAACATACTGATTAGCTCATTCATTTTTGCTAAGTCAACTTAAACTTAATTTGAGATTATTTTAAAAGTGTGGTTTGTACTTATACCATTCAATGTAAATTACTTCATTTAGCTTTGTAAATAGTAGTGTTTTTTGTAACCCTTAGCCTTTGCTTCTGGAACAGGGGACTATGTACAGCTATTTGAACCACAAGCTAGTATCTTTGAGAAAGAAGGTAAAGGTTATATTGTCGCTTCATTTGGTACTGAATCGGGTCAATTACCTTATACATCGTTTATGGCGAAAAGTAGCTATTTAAAAGACAATGCGAAAACAGTTCAAGGCTTTACAAATGCTTTGAAACGAGCACAGGATTTTGTACAAAAAGCAAGTCCTGCTGAAATAGCGAAAATTATTCAGCCATATTTTGAAAATGTAGACGTTGGCTTAATTGAAACCGTGGTTGAGCGTTATAAATCACAAGGTTCCTATGCTACAGATCCTATTTTGGATAAGGGGGAATGGGATAACTTGCAAAAGATCATGGAGGAAGCAGGTGAACTTCCTCAACGGGTAGATTATGAAAAGCTTGTGAATACAACCTATGCTAAAAAGGCAGCTGAGTAATATGGAAATTTTAAAAGTAGAAAATATTCACCATAGCTATTTTTCGAAAACGCAGGCTAAGGATGTTTTACAGGATATAAATTTGGAAATTCGTGAAGGTGAGTTTGTTTCTTTTATAGGACCTAGCGGATGTGGGAAAACGACGTTATTATCAATTATTGCGGGCTTGTTTTCGTCTACAGAAGGTAAGGTTTACATTGATGGTGAGGAAATTTCATCACACAATCAGTCTCTCATTGGTTACATGCTTCAGCAAGATTATTTATTTCCTTGGAAGACGATTGAAGAAAATGTCACGATTGGTTTAAAAATCATGGAGCGAAGCACTAAAACGCATAAAGTAACTGCAAATGCGCTTTTGCGAGAAATTGGTTTACCGCATGTAGGGAATAATTATCCGAGAGAGTTATCAGGTGGCATGCGTCAACGAGTAGCGCTGGCAAGAACTTTAGCGGTGGACCCTAAAATTTTATTGCTAGATGAACCGTTTTCGGCACTTGATTATCAGTCTAAATTAAAACTGGAGGATTTGGTTGTTGAAACGTTAAAGGCCTATCAAAAAACTGCAGTTCTTGTAACGCATGATATTGGTGAAGCCATTGCGATGAGTGAACGGGTATTTCTATTCTCGGCAAATCCGGGTACATTGCATAAAGTTTTTGACATACCTGCGGAGTTACAAGAGCTTTCACCTTTTGATGTTCGACAGCATCCAGCATATTCAGATATATTCCAAACTATTTGGAAGGAGCTGGAGAGTCTTGGATAATGCTTTATTTAAACAGTATCTGCAAATGTTAAAAAAAGAAAAGCGCTATGTTCGATTATATCAGCTTATCATCTTAATCGTATTTTTTTGTGGGTGGGAGCTTCTTTCAAGATTTGGATGGATTGACCGTTTAATTTTTAGTTCACCAACGCAGGTATGGCACACATTAGTAGAAAAAGTGAGCGATGGTTCGTTAACACTGCACGTTAGTGTTACGTTAATGGAAACAATCATTGGCTTTATTGCTGGTACATTAATAGGCACTTTAATAGCAATTGTATTGTGGTGGTCACCGATGCTATCAAAGGTACTAGATCCGTATTTAGTTATTTTAAACGCCATGCCGAAAGTTGCCTTAGGACCAATTTTAATAGTTGCTCTTGGTCCGGGGTATTTTTCAATTATAGCGATGGGTGCGTTGATTTCAATCATTATTACAACCATCGTAGTTTATACAGCATTTAAAGGGGTAGATCCGAACTATAGCAAAGTATTACAAACTTTTGGGGCAACTAGATGGCAAATATTTAGGGAAGTCATTTTACCTGCTTCATTTCCAACGATTATTTCTACTTTGAAAGTAAACGTAGGACTTTCTTGGGTAGGTGTTATTGTAGGTGAATTTTTAGTTGCTTCAAAAGGTCTAGGTTATTTAATTATTTATGGCTTCCAAGTGTTTAATTTTAATCTTGTGCTTATGTCACTTCTCATCATCGCTTTTTTTGCGACGATTATGTATCAGGTTGTCGAGTTGATTGAGAAGGCGATTGTAAAAAATAATGGTTAGACGACAAAGGAGGTGTCTCAAATATAATGAGCCACCTCCTTTTGTTGCTGTTAAAATTCTTTATCCATTTGTGGTGAAGTACGATAAAAACGGAAATTTCCTGTTTCAATGCGTGCAACGGTATTTTCTTCAATACGATCATGGCAAGTACCGCACATATACGTATGAATTGGTCGATTGCGTAATTTTTTTGCTAACGGTAAATTATCATCTAAATTGTTAATTGTATCGCAAATAACGCATTTTACGCGCATGGCATTCCCTCCTACTCAGCACGAATTGCTACTATATTTTTGATAGGGTTGTCTACATTTGAACCGTCTCTAAATAGCACATGAACAGGGCCATCTTCTGTTAATGGCTTGCCATCTTGGCTGTATTTTAAAATTAATGTGTAAGCTTCTTCAATTGTAAATGAATATTCTTTCCCATCTTCACATTCAATGACGATTGTTGTTGCTTCAGGTTTAATCTCAGCATTTTTCAAGAAGTGACTTAATTCAATCCCAAAAGTACCTGTTTCCATCCCTTTGCGGTCAAATTTTCGTTCTGATTTCAATGTTGGTGGGAAAGTAGCTCCTTCCATAATCTCACGCGACCAGTGAGCCCCTACTTCACGCATATATTTAATATCCGAATCTTCCTCAACTTCTTTTGTATCGAAGTACGTTTTTAAATCTAATTTACGATCATCGAAAATCCAAACAGTGGGATCTAATGTTAGTTGGAATGTAACTGCGCCCTTGATAGGAATTATTGTTTCCATTATAGAAATCCTCCTCAAATCTTGTATATCCATGAAATAGTATAACGCTAATGACTAGAGATAATAAAGAAATATAATTCGATTTCTCTATTTTCCAATGTAGACACTTGCATTTTTAACGACTAAAAGATAAACTTTATTAAGATAGAATCGAAGAAATATCAGATAATGGGGGCGTCCTCATGGATACTAAATCACAAACTTCTTTTCAGGAGAAGGCTTTGGAGCTTTTAGTTGCTGATGCAGATAAAATTGCTCGCCTCATTCGAGTACAAATGGATCATTTAACAATGCCACAATGCCCTTTATATGAAGAAGTATTAGATACACAAATGTTCGGCCTTTCACGTGAAATTGACTTTGCTGTGAAGCTTGGACTCATTGATCGCGAAAAAGGCAAAGAAATTCTCGATTCACTCGAGAAAGAGCTTTCTGTACTACATGACGCGTATACAGACAAATAAAAAGAAAAAACTCAAACGCAATTTGCGATTTGAGTTTTTTTTCTAGAATGAGGTTTTCCGATGAAACAATACTTAAAACGTTATGCACAAAACTTTGATTACCCATTATTTTTTACTGTCCTATTGTTAAGTTTATTTGGACTAGTAATGATTTATAGCTCAAGTATGATGGTAGCAATTCAAAAAGGATATGATCCTGATAACTATTATCACAAGCAAGTAATCAATTTAATTGTAGCTTTTCTTGGATTTTTAGTTGCAGCATTTTTCCCGTACAAGCATTATGCTAACAAAAATATTATGTTACTACTTACGATTGTGCTAGCTATATTATTTACTTGGGTAAAAGTAGCCGGTAATGGTGATGTGATAGGGGTAGGATCTAAAAGCTGGATAAAGGTCCCAGGTTTAGGGAACTTTCAGCCTTCTGAATATGCGAAGCTATTTATAATTTTATATTTTTCCGCTGCATTTTATCGAAAAGCACAAAAGTATACTTTTGAAAAGCTACAACCAACAGAAATATTTTATCCAATATTTCTCTGGATTCTTGTTGTTGCAGGGGTGGCATTTGAAACAGATCTAGGGGCTTGTATTATTCTTTGCGGAATAGCTGTCTCTGTTGTAGCGGCAAGTGGCATACCGTTTAAAACATTTTGGAAGTTTTTTGGGGTATTAGGGGCATTCGGTGTAGCTATTATTGGTATTCTTTGGTTGTTTAAGGGAGATCTGTTAACAGGTAATCGTAAAGGACGTATTTTATCCTACTTTAATCCGTTTGATTATGAAACCGATATGGGTCATCAAGTTGTCAATAGTTATTATGCAATTGGCGGAGGCGGTTTAGAAGGAAGAGGTCTCGGTCAGTCGATTCAAAAATTGGGGTATTTGCCTGAACCACAAACCGATTTTATTATGGCGATTATTATGGAGGAACTCGGAATTTGGGGAGTTCTTATCGTATTAGTTGGTTTGGGATATATTGTATATAAAGGGTTTTCGATTGCATTGCGCACGAAAGATCCACTAGCACGTATGATTACGGCTGGTATTGCGAGCTGGATTGGCTGGCAAACGTTTATCAATCTTGGGGGTGTAACTGGGTTAATCCCGTTAACCGGTGTAACGCTACCTTTTATTAGCTATGGCGGGACATCTATAATTATTCTATCTTTAGCAATGGGAATATTAATCAATGTTTCTATGTTTGAAAAGGTAGAAAGGAGAAAGACACAATCATAAAGGGGGATATCAATGGAGTCAATGAAAAAAATTCTCGTAGCCAATCGAGGAGAAATTGCAATTCGTATTTTCCGTGCATGTACGGAGTTGAATATCCAAACAGTAGCCATTTATTCGCGGGAGGATAGTGGTGCATTTCATCGCTTTAAAGCAGATGAGGCTTATTTAGTGGGGGCTGGCAAGAAACCAATTGATGCTTATTTAGATATTGAGGGCATTATTACAATTGCCAAAGATGCTAATGTTGATGCGATTCATCCGGGTTATGGTTTTTTATCGGAAAACGTAGAGTTTGCACGTCGATGCGAAGAAGAGGGGATTATCTTCATTGGACCGACTTCCCAGCATTTAGATATGTTTGGAGATAAGGTGAAGGCGCGTGAACAAGCAATTTCTGCAGGCATTCCTGTTATTCCTGGTACAGATGGTCCAGTAAATAATATAGCAGAGGTAGAGGCTTTTGCTAGCGCAAACGACTATCCAATTATGATTAAGGCAGCATTAGGCGGCGGTGGTCGTGGAATGCGTCTTGTTCATACAGAAGAGGAGTTAGCTTCCTCCTATGAACGTGCAAAATCAGAGGCGAAGGCAGCATTTGGCTCTGATGAGGTATATGTAGAAAAGGCTATTATTAAGCCAAAGCATATTGAAGTCCAAATTATAGGCGACCAACAAGGTAATATCATTCATTTATATGAACGTGATTGCTCGATTCAACGTCGTCATCAAAAGGTTGTTGAAATCGCACCATCGAATTCAATTTCGGAAGATTTAAGAAGCCGAATTTGCGATGCGGCGGTTCAATTAATGAAAAATGTCTCATACATAAATGCGGGGACAGTAGAGTTTTTAGTTGCAGGCGAGGATTTTTACTTCATCGAAGTTAACCCTCGTATTCAAGTAGAGCATACGATTACTGAAATGATTACTGGTGTTGATATTGTGCACGCCCAAATTAAAGTAGCAGCAGGATACGGACTGCATAGTGAGGAAATCCACATTCCACAACAGACAGATGTTCCAATGATTGGCTATGCGATTCAAGCGCGTGTCACAACGGAAGACCCGGCTAATGACTTTATGCCAGATACGGGGAAGCTTATGGTATACCGTTCAAGCGGTGGCTTCGGCGTTCGATTAGATGCCGGAAATGGCTTCCAAGGGGCTATAGTAACACCGTACTATGATTCATTGCTAGTGAAAATTTCAACGACAGGAATGACGTTTAAAGAAGCCGCAGCAAAAATGGATCGAAATTTAAAAGAGTTCCGTATTCGTGGGGTGAAAACGAATATCCCATTCTTAAATAATGTCGTGACGCACGAGAAATTTTTAACCGGAGAATTTGATACAAGCTTTATCGATACAACACCTGAGCTATTCATTTTCCCTGAGCGCAAAGACCGTGGGACAAAGCTCTTAAGCTATATTGGGAATGTGACATTAAATGGCTTCCCTGGCGTAGAGCAGAAGGCGAAACCAATTTTTGTACAGCCGAGCATCCCAAAAGTCGATAAACTAATCGTTCCTCCGGCGGGAACAAAGCAAATTTTAGATGCCCAAGGAGCAGACGGGCTAGTGAAATGGATTCTAGAGCAAGAGGATGTGCTATTAACGGATACAACTTTCCGAGATGCGCACCAATCACTTCTTGCGACACGTGTACGTTCACAAGATATGTTCGGAATTGCAGATGCAACAGCGCGTATGATGCATGATTTCTTCTCACTCGAAATGTGGGGAGGCGCGACGTTTGATGTGGCTTACCGTTTCTTAAAAGAAGATCCATGGGAGCGTCTTGCCAAGCTGCGCGAACAAGTACCGAATGTATTATTCCAAATGTTATTACGTGGTGCGAATGCAGTTGGTTACACAAACTATCCAGACAATTTAATTCGTGAATTTATCGCTGAATCAGCGGCATCAGGCATTGATGTTTTCCGTATTTTCGATAGCTTGAACTGGATTAAAGGAATGGAAGTAGCCATTGATGCTGCACGTCAATCAGGTAAAATTGCTGAAGCTGCGATCTGTTACACAGGAGATATTTTTGATGAAACAAGAGCGAAATATTCAGTTCAATACTACAAGGAAATGGCAAAGGAATTAGAGGCAGCAGGTGCCCATATTTTAGCGATAAAAGATATGGCTGGCTTATTGAAACCAGAGGCTGCCTATCGTTTAATTTCCGAGTTAAAAGAGACGACAAGCCTACCAATCCATTTGCATACGCATGATACAAGTGGCAATGGTATTTATTTATATGCCAAGGCGATTGAGGCAGGAGTGGATATCATTGATACGGCGCTCGGTTCGATGGCAGGTTTAACGTCCCAGCCAAGCGCCAATTCCTTGTACTATGCTATGAAGGGTAATAAGCGTAACGTTCGTGCCGATATCGATGCGCTTGAAAAGTTATCGTACTATTGGGAAGATGTGCGTAAATATTATAAGGATTTTGAAAGCGGCATGATTAGCCCGCATTCTGAAATTTATGTCCACGAGATGCCAGGTGGTCAATACAGTAACTTGCAGCAACAGGCCAAAGCAGTTGGCCTAGGGGACAGATGGGAAGAAGTGAAGCACATGTATTCCCGTGTAAACCTTCTATTTGGCGATATTGTCAAAGTAACCCCATCTTCGAAAGTAGTCGGTGACATGGCGTTATTTATGGTACAAAATGATTTAGATGAAAATTCTGTACTGACAAGAGGGCAAACTATCGACTTCCCAGATTCTGTGATTGAGTTCTTCCAGGGTTATTTAGGACAACCTCATGGTGGCTTCCCAGAGGCACTGCAAAAGGTTGTGTTAAAGGATCGTGAAGCAATTACAGTACGTCCTGGTGAGCTATTGGAGCCTGTGAATTTTGAGCAACTAGAGGCGGTGCTTGAGGAAAAATTAAATCGTGCCGTGACGAAACAGGATGTGCTAGCGTTTGCTTTGTATCCAAAAGTGTTTGAAGAGTATGCAAAAACAGTGAACTCCTTCGGCAATATTTCGGTATTAGATACGCCAACATTCCTCTATGGGTTAAAACTGGGTGAAGAAATTGAAGTCGAGATCGAAAAAGGAAAAACACTAATAATTAAACTTGTTTCCATTGGTGAACCACAGCACGATGGTACGCGTGTTATTTACTTTGAGCTAAACGGTCAATCCCGTGAACTAGTGATCCAAGATATGACTGTCGAAGTAGATGGTAGCTTGGCATTAAAAGCTGATCCAAGTAATCCAAACCAAATTGGCGCAACGATGCCAGGTACGGTCTTAAAGGTAGTCGTATCGAAAGGTAGCCATGTAAAACGTGGGGATCACTTATTAATTACTGAAGCAATGAAAATGGAAACGACCGTCCAAGCACCAAAAGATGGCATCGTGAAAGAAGTGTACGCAAGTGCGGGCGACGCCATTTCAACGGGTGATTTGTTAATTGAAATTGAATAGTTGATAAAAAAGAAGGTTATTAGATGGCTTTTATAGCATACTAATAACCTTTTTTATTGTGCTATTTTGGTTCATTTAGTTTTATCTGAACACTTTCAGGAAGTATCGCCTAACTTTTGAATTTTATCGACTAACTTTCGCGTTTTATCGCCCAATTTTTGAATTTTATCGACTAACTTTCATGTTTTATCACCCAATTTTTAATTTTTATCGACATCCATCTACCAATAAATATTACTATTTTTTTAATAATAAACTTGTCGATTTTTTGACATATTAGTGGATAGAAGCGTTTGACAATAAAAAAGATTCGCCGTTGAAAAATATGGCGAATCTTTTTCTACTATTATTTGTTTTTTTCATTATAATTGCTACGTGCAACTAGCATTACCATATAGCAAAGTAGACCAAACAACATTGAAATAAATAATGAATGAAGTAATGCGACTGTTAAATTCAATTTTGTTAGAACTACTAGCATACCAGCAATTACTTGTAAAATTACTATAGTAAAGGCAATAATCCAGCCATAGTAAATTACACGTTGATGTTTATATTCTTTTACAGCGTGCCACGTTATGTATGCAATCCAAATGAAAAAGATAAGAACGGCTAGACGATGCCCCATTTGCACCCATTCGTACATATTATTAAAAGCTGCGAATGGTGTATCGTTATAGCAAAATGGCCAGTCAGGACATATTAAGCTAGCATCTGTATGGCGAACAAGCGCCCCTGTATAAACGACTAAATAAGAATAAATTGTGACAGCAATCGTATGCCAACGTAGTTTTTTTCCAATAAAAACGTTATCGGCATCAAATTTGCGATCGACTTCAAATACAATCATAGAAAGGAGGAGAACAGCAGCAAAGGAAATAAGAGAAATCCCAAAGTGGAGCGCTAATATGAAATCACCTTGTCCCCACAACACTTGAGCTGCTCCGATAAGAGCTTGTGCGATTAAGAAAAACATTGCTAAGAAACCTAATAATTTTACTTCGCGAATATGGCCGAGTTTACGCCATGTCCAAACTGTTAACGCAAGAATAGAAATAGATACGATCCCAGTTATAAGACGATGTGAAAATTCAATTAAGATTGCTGGTGTAATTTCTTTTGGAATAAGAGAACCATTGCAATCAGGCCAGTTTCGACCACAGCCTAAACCACTATCTGTTTTGGTAACAAGTGCCCCGCCTAGTAAAACAAGGAGCATTCCAACTGTAGCGGCAACAGCAAACCATTTCATATACCTGTTTTGTTGCATAAAATGAGTCACCTACTTTATCTATGGACATTACATGAAAGTAATGTTTCTGCTACTAGATAATATCGAAAATACAATTAAAATACAACTTGTAAAGAGTAGGGAGTATTAGATGTCGATTCCATTTCACAAATTGTTCATAATTTCGTACTCTAACCTTCACAATTCATTTTAGAAAATGTTTTACTATAGATATGTTGTTTTTAATATATTTCTAGACAAAGCTAATTTTTACAACTTCATCTAAATTTCACTTAATGTCTAGAAATCAATCGCAAATTTCGCTATAGTAATTGGTAGCGGAATATGCTTACAAAAATGAAAGGAGAAGGTATCAATGTCAAACGGTCGTGCTCTGACGGCTACTAGAAATAGTGGACCAGCATCAACATCTGTTGTAAAAGATTTCTTAGCACTAATAAAAATTGGAATCGTTAACTCGAATCTTGTCACAACGTTTACAGGGATGTGGCTGGCATTTCAATTTACTAGTAGACACTTCTTGCAAGAGCTTGATGTCATATTATTCACCATGCTAGGTGCGGCATTAATTATAGGTGGATCAGGCGCAATGAATAACTTTATTGATCAGGATATTGATCCAATCATGAAAAGAACAAAGGGTAGACCGACAGTAACGGGTAGATTTAAGCCGAATTTTGTATTGACTATTGCCCTCTCATTTTTAATTGTAGGTGAAATTTTGTTATTTGCGGCATCGTTTGCGGCCGGCATGTGGGGACTAGTAGGGATATTTGCTTATGTCGTTCTGTACTCAATGTGGTCAAAGAGGAAGCATGTTAGTAACACGGTTGTAGGAAGTATTTCAGGGGCGATCCCACCAGTTATTGGGTTTGCAGCGGTTGAACCTGCGTTAGGTCCTGGAGCACTTGCCCTATTCCTTATCATGTTTGTATGGCAACCACCGCATTTTTATGCACTTGCTATGAAACGTACTGAGGAATATCGTGCAGCTAATATACCAATGCTACCTGTAGTAAAAGGATTTAAACGTACAAAGTACTCAATGTTTTTCTGGATTCTTTTATTATTACCATTACCATTCCTTTTACCAGAGCTTGGTGTTGGCTTCTTAATTCTTGCCACTGCATTGAATTTAGGCTGGTTGATTCTAGCTTTTAAAGGCTTTACCACAAAAGATGATATGAAATGGGCAAATAAAATGTTTATCTATTCTTTGAATCATATGACCATACTATTTGTAGCCATCATAATTTTTGCGTTGTTTAGCTAAATTTAGGAATTCTTTCTTTTCCTAAAGAATTCATATAGACAGAACTTATTTCCTAGGTACACATGAAAAATACAACAAAGAAAGAGGGGTTTAATTAAGCTATGATGAAAGGGCTTAAAAAATGGCGTCTTTTTTCACTACTAGCAGTGATGATGGTTTTCCTTTCTGGTTGTGGTGAAGATTATATTTCTGCACTGAAACCATCTGGTCAAGTAGGTAAAGAACAATTCAATCTATTAATGCTAGCTACTGGAATTATGACGTTAGTTGTAGTAGTAGTATCCGTTATCTATTTACTTGCATTCTTAAAATTCCGCCGTTCAAAAGTTGGCGAAAACGTTATTCCTAAGCAAGTAGAAGGAAGTCACACTCTTGAAATAATTTGGACAGTTATTCCAATTATTTTATTATTAATCTTAGCTGTACCAGTCGTTACGGCTACTTACAAATTTGCAGATGTTGCTGCGATGGACGAAGTAGATGAAAACGGTGACAAAACAGCACTTACAGTAAATGTAACTGCAAATTTATATTGGTGGGAGTTTGAATACCCTAACCAAGGTATTGTAACTGCACAAGAATTAGTTGTACCAACAGGTCAAAAAGTTTACTTTAACTTAAAAGCTGCCGATGTTAAGCACTCATTCTGGATTCCTGCTGTAGGCGGTAAAATGGATACGAACGTTGAAAACTTAAACAAGTTCTATCTAGAATTCGATAAAGAATCAAAAGACCTTAAAGACGGCGTATTCTATGGTAAATGTGCTGAGTTATGTGGTCCTTCACACGCTCTAATGGACTTCAAAGTTAAAGCATTAAGCCCAGATGCATTCGACGCATGGGTAGCTTCAATGAAAGCAACAGATAAAAAAATGCCAGACAAAACTTCAGCTGATCTAGGCGAAGCAACATTTGCTAATAGCTGTATGGGTTGTCATGCTGTATCTGGTACAAGCGGTCCAGGTTCAAAAGGTCCTAACTTAACTACATTTGGTGACCGTAACCGTGTCGCTGGTTTCTTAGATCATGATGAAGAAAACTTAAAAGCTTGGATTAAGAATCCTGAGCAATTCAAGCCAGGTAACTTAATGATGAACCCAGAAGGTACTGCGCCGATTTATGGCGATTTATCTGACGAAGAAATTCAAGCTCTAGCAACTTATATCATGGGCTTATCTGTTGAGAAATGATTTTAACTTTAATGTAACAAACTTTGAGGGAGGTAAAAGTTGTGAGCTCATACACACAGAAAAAGGGCTTTGGAGCAACTGTCTGGGACTACATTACAACTGTTGACCATAAAAAGTTAGCAGTAATGTATTTATTAGCCGGTACATTGTTCTTCGCTATCGCTGGTTTTGAAGCGTTATTAATGCGTATTCAATTAATGCAACCAAATAACGATTTCGTCTCAGCTGGTTTTTTCAATCAATTATTAACAATGCACGGAACAACAATGTTATTCCTAGCTGCGACTCCATTACTATTTGCATTTATGAACATGCTTGTACCATTACAAATTGGTGCACGTGACGTAGCATTCCCGTTCCTTAACTCGTTAGGGTTCTGGTTATTCTTCCTAGGTGCAGTATTCCTTCACCTGTCATTCTTTATGGGTGGCGCGCCTGATGCGGGCTGGACGTCTTACGCATCATTATCTTTATATTCTCCTGGACATGGTATTGACTTCTATGTTCTTGGTTTACAAATTTCAGGGGCGGGTACATTAATATCAGGTCTTAACTTTATTGTTACGATTATTACGATGCGTGCTCCAGGTATGACATTCATGCGTATGCCATTATTCACTTGGACAGCGCTAGTATCAAGTGCATTAATTTTATTCGCATTCCCTCCATTAACAATTGGTTTATTAATGATGTTATTTGACCGTATGTTCGGTGGTAACTTCTTTGACCATACTATGGGTGGTAACACAATTATTTGGGAACACTTATTCTGGATCTTCGGACACCCAGAGGTTTATATCTTAGTATTACCAGCGTTTGGTTTATTCTCTGAGATTATCCCAGCGTTCTCTCGTAAACGTTTATTTGGATACTCTTCAATGGTATTCGCAACAATTTTAATCGGTTTCTTAGGGTTCATGGTTTGGGCTCACCACATGTTTACAGTTGGTCTTGGGCCAACAGCAAACGCAATCTTTGCTGTTGCAACAATGGCAATTGCCGTTCCAACAGGTATGAAAGTATTTAACTGGATCTTAACTATTTGGGGAGGATCTATTAAAGTTACAACACCAATGCTTTATGCACTTGGTTTCATCCCGTCATTCGTTGCGGGTGGTGTTACAGGGGTAATGCAAGCATCTGCACCTCTTGACTACCAATTACACGATTCTTACTTTATCGTTGCTCACTTCCACTACGTAATCGTTGGTGGTATCGTAACAGCGTTATTTGGTTCAGCACACTTCTACTGGCCAATTTTCTTCAACCGTATGTTAAACGAAACACTTGGTAAAATTACTTTCTGGGTATTCTTTATTGGATTCCATTTAACGTTCTTCGTTCAACACTTCTTAGGTTTAATGGGTATGCCACGTCGCGTATTCACTTACAGAGAAGGTCAAGGTTGGGATCAGTTTAACTATATCTCTACAATCGGTGCATTAATGATGGGTGTAGGGGTTATCTTAATGGTAATCAACTGCTTAATGTCAATCAAAGGCAAACCAGCAGGTCGCGATCCATGGGGCGATGGACGTACATTAGAATGGTCAATTCCACAACCAATCCCATTCTATAACTTCCGTCAAACACCACTTGTTCGTGGTTTAGATCCATGGTGGATTGAAAAGCAAGAAGGTAATAAAGAAATTACATTTGCTGAGCCAGTCGGTGATATTCATATGCCAAACAACTCAGCCATCCCATTTGTTATTTCTATGGGCTTGTTTATCGCAGCATTCGGTGCTCTTTATAATCAAGATGCAGATAAACCATGGTCAATTTATGTTTTAATTGCAGGTCTTGCAATTACATTTGGTGCTATGATTTTCCGTTCTGTTAAGGACGATCACGGTTTCCACTTACACAAAGAAGAAATTCTTGAAATTGAAGAACATCTTTACGGCAAAGGAGGAAATAAATAATGGATTTCAATACTAAATTTACTCCTCATACTTGGCCAGATCATCCTGAACAAGCGACGATGGAAGGGAAAAATAAAGTTGTTGGTTTCTGGATTTTCCTTGCCTGTGAAGTTGTACTTTTCGCGAGTTTATTCGCTACTTACCTAGCGCTTAAGAACAAAGGGCCTGCTGGCATGGAGTTCACAACACAAGGTTTATTTGAATTACCTTTAGCTTTCGCTATGACGATGTTATTATTAACATCTTCACTAACGTCTGTTTATGCCATTTACCATATGCGTAACTTTAACTTTAAAGCTATGCAAACTTGGTTTGGTATTACATTACTTTTAGGTCTTGGATTCTTAGGTCTTGAAATCTATGAATTCAATCATTATGTAGGTCTTGGTTTTACATTTGACCAATCTGCATTCTCAACTGCGTTTTATTCTTTAGTTGGTACACATGGTTTCCACGTAACATTAGGTCTTGTGTGGTTTGCTACGTTAATGCTACGTAATGCTAAGCGCGGTCTTAACTTATACAATGCACCTAAATTTTTCGTGGCTGCTTTATACTGGCACTTTATCGACGTAGTTTGGGTATTCATCTTTACAGTAGTATACTTGATGGGAGTGATCGGATAATATGTCTACACACGATACACCTATAGTTGCTAAGACACAGGCACAATACGAGTATGATCGTCATCATAATGCCGTTCATATGCGTAAACAAGTAATCAACTTTGCGATTATGATTTTCTTTACGTTCATCGCATTCGCTGTAGTTGCTGCTGATTTTTCTAAATACTTAGTATTACCGCTTATTTTATTGCTTGCTGGTGTTCAAGTTGTTCTTCAACTTTACGCTTTCATGCACTTAGAAGACAAAAAAACACACTTCGGTGGTGTAATTGGTTTCTTCATGTGGATGGGTATACTAATCGCATTTACATTCTTCTTAGCATTTTTAACAATTATTTGGTGGTAATCACCAAAAAGAAGCACGTTCTCTACTTAATGTAGGGGCGTGCTTTTCTTTTTAAAGTATGACTTGGGCAAAACGAGGAGTTGATTTCCGTTCCGACTGGGCGCTTTGTAGCTGCCGCTTCGCTTTCGCTACAGAAAACATTTGTTGCTGCCGCTTCGCTTTCGCACAGAGCAAAGCTTCCTGGGGGTGTCCGATGAGCCGCTTCGCTTCGCTGCAGGGTCTAGGGCCAACAGATGTCTTTTGCGCGAAAGCGTGAGTGCAACGAGCGGCAGCAGCACGATGTTGGTCACGAAGGCGTTATCACAGGATGTGATGCTTTTAGCCTTCGTTCCTCTATTGCTAATCCCCGAGGAGTCGCCCAGTCTCCACTCTAATCAACTGATTTACATAGCATGTTCCTCTTAAATGTAGCTTTAATTTAAGTGATAAGACGCGACTTTATCAAAAGAGTTTCGTCTGTACGAAAGCGAAGCGGTAGCAAAAACTAATGTACAATTACGTCACTGTTATAAGTCTATTCTGTTCAATTATGGTGCGTTGTCATAGCGTCCACTTTTGAAATGTTAAAATTAATAAAAATTTTACGCTACTGTTGATTGGAGTGGAAGGCTACTCGACTCCCGTGGGAAAGCGAGACAGACGAGACCCTGAGGCCAACACGATGTTGGTCACGAAGGCGTTGTCACAGGACGTGACGCACTTAGCCTTCGTTCCTTTAGCGGAGGAAGCGGCTCGTCGCCCGCCCACAGGAAGCTCTGCTCTGCGCGAAAGCGAAGCGTCAGCGACAAAGCGAGTAGCCTGGAACGGAAATCACTCTCACGCTATGATGATGAGCTAGCAAGAAATAATATATTTCATGTTGGGTTTATATACTTCGAATATTTTTTCTATAAATATGATAATCCTGTAAGAAAGGTAAACTATAGATAGTAATTTGTTCACCTTTCGTTCATTGCAGAATAAGTGTAAGCGTTCTATAATAGGGGTACTGAAGGTAAAGGAGTGCGTTCTGTATGCCACTTAGTATATTTGGTTTCCAAGCTTTATGGAGCCCATACTTAATAGGGGTTCTTGTTTTCATAACAGTCATCTATTTTCTAGTCACAACAAAGTGGCGCAAAGATTTTAAAGTAAGTGAGCCTTTGAAAAAGGAAGAGGCTATTTATTTTGTACTGGCAATGGTAACGATTTATATTATTAAAGGATCTCCAATAGATTTAATGGCACATATTATGTTTACGATGCATATGGTGCAAATGGCTATTTTATTGTTACTTGTACCGATTTTCTTAATTAAGGGAATTCCTTGGTGGATATGGAAAGTTGCGATTGAAGCACCGGTTGTTAAATCTTTATTTAAAGTATTTACACTCCCTGTCGTTGCGGTATTTGTGTTTATTGGGTTATTTTCTTTCTATCATTTACCTGCAGTATTAGACTACATTAAATTAAACGAAACTTTACATGGTACATATACATTTGTATTATTTGTTTCTGCTACTTTAATGTACTGGCCTTTGATTCAAAAGATGCCTAATAGTTCGCAAATGAAACCCTTGTATAAATTAGCCTATATTATTGCTAACGCGGTATTAATTACACCTGCGTGTGCGTTAATTATTTTTGCGCCAAACGCAATGTATGAAACATATACAAATGGTGATGCATGGCTAAAGGCAATGGAACTTTGTGTACCTGTTTCTACATTGTCTAGTTTATCTTTATCAGGACCAGAGCTCTTTACAAATATGACACCTGTTGCCGATCAGCAATTAGGCGGCGTTTTAATGAAGATTTTACAAGAGCTTATTTTTGGTGTATTACTTGGATCAATATTTATTAAGTGGTATCGTTCAGAACAAAAGGATCCTGATAAAATTACTGCTGATGCATTAAAAGAACATCAAAAGAAATGGGAAAATCAACAACAACAACATCAGTTGTAAAAAGAAACTTTAATTTGTATAAGGGGTTTTGTAAATGGAATTGCAAATTTTGCCTACTATAAGTACGTCATTCATCGTTATTAGTGCTGTACTTGTAGCTATTGGTTGGGGCTTAATTATAAAAAGAAAAGTAGAGGCACATAAAAAAGTAATGCTTGCAGCAGGAGTTGCAGCACTTATCTTCTTTATTATTTACGCTTCACGAACAGTCTTTATTGGTAACACAGCGTTTGGTGGTGGAGAAGATTTAAAGCCATATTATACTTTCTTCTTAATTTTCCACATTACTCTCGCAACTACTGGAGCAGTATTTGGAATTGTTAGTATTATTTCTGGCTTGAAAACTAATCTCAAGCTTCACCGTCGTATTGGACCGATTACAAGTATTATTTGGTTCTTCGTAGCTATTACCGGAGTTTTAGTATACTTTTTACTATACATTTTGTTTGAACCAGGTGAAACAACATCTGTCATTAAAGCTATATTAGGCTTTTAACCTTTTTAGCGGGTGTACCTGCTACTAAACATTTGCTGCTGACGCTTCGCATTCGCGCAAAACAACATTTATTGGCCTAAAACCTTCGGATGCAGCACAAAGGCGATTCTGCCGAGGCCTAATAAAATCTCCCTCCTTATTTTTGAGAAGGTGGGAGATTTTTTATGGATGTTTGATTAAATAGGGAAACGATAACAACAACGAGTAAAGGACCAATTAAAATACCGGAAAATCCAAACATTTTAAAACCGATAAACATGGCAATAAAGGTTGTTAGTGAGGAGAGTCCAACTTTATTTCCAATAACTCTAGGCTCAATCATTCGTCGAACTAAAAATTGCGCGATCGTAAGTACGACTAACATAACAGCATAAACGTATTCACCTGTAAAGGCTTTGTATATTGCCCAAGGAAGAAGCAAAATAAATGAATCTAAAAAAGGCACGAAATCTAAAATGACTAATAAAAGTGCTAAAATAAATGGGAATGGTGTTTTAAGAAAATAAAAGGTTCCAAAAGCTATAGCAAAAATGCAAATACCAATTAAAAATTGAGCTTTTACAAAACCAAATAAAGCAAGTTTTACGCGCTGTCCAATAAATAGTATTTTTTGATGATAGTGAAACGAAATAGGTG
The DNA here is from genome assembly GCF_044763535.1 of Lysinibacillus sp. NPDC095746. Classification (NCBI taxonomy): domain Bacteria; kingdom Bacillati; phylum Bacillota; class Bacilli; order Caryophanales; family Bacillaceae; genus Lysinibacillus; species Lysinibacillus sp. NPDC095746. Next base: position 64,874 of record NZ_JBIWGL010000012.1, on the reverse strand, counting down.
CAAACATTTTACGGTTAATATTCGGTAATTCTAAAAGAAACATATATAGTACAATCCAATAAACGAAAATATCGAATAAACGAGAAGTTATATACGTAAGGGAAGATGACCAAACATTTACATTTGTTAAAGAAAGAGCATATTTCTCGATTGAAGAGAGCGCTCGTGCTATCATAAGTTGAATTTGTATAACAAGATCTAAGGGCAAGTGATAAGTATAATTGGAAAGCTTGGATTGTGTTTGAATCCATAGTGCTGATAGCTGGTTGAGGTACTCTGGAATATGAATGATAAATGTCGAAAATTGTTTCCAACTTATAAATATAATGAGAATACATAAAAGTAATGTCACGCTTGAGAAGAACAAGAAAAAAATAGATGCAACTATTTTGCGTTTTTTTCGGAACCGTTTACTAATTCGTATGATGACAGGTTCCAATAATAATGCAGTTACGTAGGCAAGCAGTATAGGTAATGACAGAGATATAAACCAGAGAATTGCAATTCCGATAGTTATAACAATGATCGGATGGCGAAAAAAGGGGTGTTTTAAAAATTGTAACATTTATCTCACCTACATCATGTAAAAGATATAGTTAGTATGAGAAGAAATAAAATTTTTACTCAAAATAAAAAAGACTGGACCACCAGTCTTTTCAGATTTAGCTATTTTCACTGCATGTTATCGCCGATTTATTGTAAACCCTAATAAAAAAATAAAATAATTTCGTTGTTTAATCGACATCAATGCAAAATGACATAACTATCTAAAATTAAGCATGAATTTCAAAAGCTTCTAGGTCTAATTTAACCTTTTTTAATATTTCTTCACATTTTTTTACAAGATGAGCTGGATAAACTTCATCATCACCATACTCAACGCCGTGTGGATAATAGTACTTACCAAGTACTGGTTTCATTAATGTTAGAATAGCATCGTGTGCACCAACATCACCAGATTTAGCATATGAGAATACACGTAGATAATAACGACCTTCGCGAGTATCGAAACGCTTATCAAATGTCATACGTTCGTAATCCCAGCCGCCATCACATTCTAAACCGTTTTTTTTCATGACGCTTACAATAAGTTCTTGATCAGCTGTTAAATTTTCAAGGTTAGTATTTTCGAAATACATCTTTAATCCTCCTTTAGGTTCTCGTACAAAGTATACGCTCATTTTTATAATAGAGCATATTCGACATTGTTGCAATGACAACATTGTGTCAACCCAATTACAATTGATATAATAAATAGACTAATGTGATAAGAAGGAGTCATGTATGAAAGCTTTATTTCGCATTTTTATGGTATGTGCTGCAATTACATTAATTGGCTTTATGTTTTTTAATACACCGCGTGAAAACGAACCACTAAAAGGCCCGAATGCCAATTCAAATGTTATTCCCAAAACCGAATTAAAGCAGCCTGAAATGGGAGCAACGACACGTCCAAAAAGCGGGATGTCGACATTAATCGGTCAAGAAGCTAAAGTAGTTTTGGAGAAATATGGTGAACCAGTACGAAAGGAACCATCCTCCTTTGGATATGATTGGTGGATCTATAACTCCAGTCCTTCTACTTTTTTCATGGTAGGCGTTGACAATCACATTGTGACACAAGTTTACATTGCTGGTGAAGATTTGGATGCTTCTCCTTTTAAGGTTGGTCAGAAGCGCGATGAGATATACCGAATGACAATTATTGATTATGAAGTAACGGCGAATGTCGGTGAAAATATTTTCGTTTTCTCGATGAGTGAAGAAGATATGCAGACACGATTGCTTGTAAAATTTGAAGGGCTTTTTGCACAACTTTATATAGATAGAGAAACGGGTAAGCTACAAGGAATACGTTTTACTAATAGTAAAACCCTTGTTCTTCATCAACCGTATGAAATGACTTATCAAGGTGAGCTAGTAATACCAACACCACCATCTTCCTTTTTACAGCAGGAAATTAATGAAGCAAATGCTGCGCAGCTTGACGATTTAATAAATGTAACAAGAGTTCAACATGATTTAACACCATTAAATATTGATGATTCAATAGAAGAAGTTGCAAAAATGCATAGTGAAGATATGAAGGTGCACAATTTCCTCGCTCATGAATCACCAACAAATGGAGATTTAAAAAAGAGATTAGAAACAGAGGGAATCGAATATAGTGAGGCGAATGAAAACCTTGCGACTGATTATTTTGATGCGATTGAAGCAATGCATGGCTGGCTTAATTCATCTGAGCATCGAAATGTCATTTTAAATGATAAATATACGACAGTAGGATCTGGAGTATTTTTAAACTATTATACGCAAATATTATTAGAAACATCTTCACAGGGGCTGGATAGTGAGAAAGACTCTGAGGAACCTGTAGAAAATATTGATGAATCATCACCATAAATAAAAATTTAAGACTGAAGATAAACTTGGCGAAATCAAGTTTATCTTCAGTCTTTTTCAAATGTATTAAGTATTGAAAGCAAAATGTCACCTACAGAAGTCTCCCTCTTCTATAGGTGAGATAAGCACAATGATCGCCTACATTTTTCGTCACAACGTTACATACGCCGTCATATGATAGAGAACCGAAAGGGGGAATGAAGCTTGCAATTAGCGGAGCTATTAAAAGACTGGCCGTGTAGCGTAACTGGGGGATCTATTCGCACCATTATTACAGGAGTCGAGGATTATGCTCAGGCAGTAAAACCTGGGGATATTTTTATTGTACGTAAAGGTAAGAAGACATCGGGAAGTCGTTTTGTAAAAGAAGCATTAGCCCGGGGTGCTGCCGCAATAGTTTCAGAGGAAAGTATTTCAATGCCTATTACCGATCAAAATATTCCTTTTGTTTGGGTTCCAAATACATCCTTATTTTTATCGTATGCGAGTGCAAAGCTTTCAGCCTTTCCCGCAGAAGCATTAACAGTCATTGCAATTACAGGTACAAATGGTAAAACAACAGTGAGTCATTTCGTGAGCCAATTATTAAGAGCCCTACATAAAAACGTTGCAGTTATTGGAACTGTAGGATTTTTCATCAATGAACAGAAACAACAAACCGTGTATGAGCAATTAACTACATTGCAGGCGAAAGAGTTGCATCCGATTTTAAAGCAATGTGTACGAAATGGTGTTACACATGTTGTTTTAGAAGCTTCATCAATGGGATTACAGCAAAATAGACTTGATCATTGTGATATCGATTGTGGTGTTTTTTTAAATTTATCGGAGGATCATTTAGAAGATCACGGAGGACTCGAGGCATATAAGCGTGCGAAAAAAAGGCTGGCAGATTTATCGAAAAAGCTAGTGCTAAATGGAGATGATAATTTTTGCCGTTCCGTCGGTATTTATGATAAGAAAAAATCTTGCTCATTTGGCTTTGATAATCATAATGATTTACATATCCAAATTGTCAGTGAATCATTTGGAAGAACGGTACTTTGTTTACAAACATCATCGACTGAGCATATTGTGGAAATCCCTTTTGTTGGTAAATATCATGTGCAAAATGCCGTAGCCGCGTTGATGACTTTATGGCGCCTAGGTTTCTCAATTGAAGAGATAGCCGAGCATATGTGGTTGTTAAGGCTACCAGAAGGAAGACTTGAGAAAATAGACAATCCATTTGGAATTGATGTGTATGTAGATTATGCACATACTGCAGAAGCATTACAGGCTGTTCTGCAAACTTTTGATCGCTCGAAAACCCTTTATCTTGTATTTAGCTGTGGGGGGAATCGAGATAAGGCGAAACGTTTTGCGATGGGAGCAGTAGCTAGTAAGTATGCGGATGTCATTTTTTTAACAACTGATAATCCGCGTGATGAAGACCCAATTTTAATTAATGAAAGTATTATTGCTGGTTTTACTGAGCAGCAATATTATGAAATCTATCTAGATCGGAAAGTTGCTATTCATCAAGCATTAGCAAAGGCAGAAAAAGGCGATATTGTACTTGTTGCCGGAAAAGGGCATGAACAGACCCAACAAATAAAAAATCAAAAATTCCCTTTTTCCGATCAACAATGTATTCGAGATTACTTTTTAAATCTTATGTCTAAGGACGGCGTTGAATGACAAAGAAAGAACCAGTCGCAATAGCAAGTTTTCGTCCTGTCTCATCCTCAATATCACATTCCATCACAAGTGTCTGACGCCCTTTATGTACGAAACGTCCACGCGCAATAAGTTCTTTGTTGGTTGTTGTTGCAATATAAGAGATATTCATATTTGTTGTGACAACATTAAAGCCTTCTGGTACTGAACGTGAAGCAAGTCCTCCCATTGCTGCATCTGCAATTGTTGCAATAATCCCGCCGTGTGGTACTTTAATGGTATTATGGATAACAGGTGTAATGGGCATGCGAACTTCGCTAATTTCAGGCTCAAATTTGCCAACCATGTGTAAGGTAGCATTAATATAGCGTCGATGAATACCTTGTTGTTTATCGTGAAGGCCAGACAATAAATGTAGTAAAACATCCTCATCTTCAGCTGTACTATGCTGTAAAATCTCTGCAAGTAATTGTTCTATTTCCTTTTTAGACGATGGTGCCAATTTAAAAACTCCTTCATTTAAAATTATCAATAATGTAAAATTACCATAAAATCTGTTATGATGGAAAAGAGATTGGGGGAATTAAAAATGATGATGACCTCTGACTGGGCAATCATTTTGGATGAGGCCGATGCGCTTTGTGAGATGATTCTTTCCTCTGAACCTGCGAAAATGCTGCAGCAAGCATATGATGCTGTGTATAGCGATGTCCAAATAGTCGAAGCTATTTATGCATTTAATCGCATGAAAGAGCAGTATGAAGATGTACAACGTTTCGGAAAATATCATCCGGACTATCATACAATTATGAAATCGATTCGTCAGCAAAAGCGCGCACTCGATTTAAATGAAAAGGTTTCAGCTTTAAAAATTGCTGAGAACGATTTTCAAGATTTACTTGATGAAATAAGCTTACTTATAGGGAAAAATGTTTCAGAAGCGGTAAAAGTTCCTGTAAGTAATCCGTTCTTTGCATCAGGTTCTTCATGTGGTGGAGGATGTGGCTCAGGCGGTTCTTGCTCTTGCTCTGCATAAACAAGTTAATACTTTTTCTTAGACTGTATGCAAACTCGGGTGAGTTTCTATACAGTCTTTTTTTATACTACAGTCATAAACACCAGGGTGTAATTACTGCAGAAAAATTGTATAGTAAGTGCATAGGTGTTATAGAAATTAAAGGAGGATTAACAGATGAAGACTTATCGAATTGCCGTTATACCAGGAGATGGGATTGGTAAAGAGGTAGTACCAGCGGCGATAGAAGTTCTTGATAAAGCCGCTCAATTAGATGGCAGCTTTCAATTTGAATGGACTACATTCCCATGGGGTTGTGATTATTATTTAGAGACAGGTAAAATGATGCCTGATAATGGTATTGAAATTTTGAAAGGTTACGATCAAATCTTTTTAGGTGCTGTAGGTATGCCAGATTTAGTACCAGACCATATTTCATTATGGGGCCTACTTATTAAAATTCGCCGTGAGATGAAGCAAGCTATTAATGTGCGTCCAGCAAAATTGCTTCAAGGTTTACCTTCACCTTTACGTAACCCAAATGGCTTTGATTTTGTTGTTGTACGTGAAAACTCAGAGGGAGAATATGCGGAGAGTGGTGGCAGAATACATAGTGGACAGGATGAGGTGGCTATCCAAAATGCTATTTTTACAAGGAAGGGAACAGAGCGTGCCATGCGATATGCATTTGAAATGGCGAAAACTCGACGCCAGCATGTTACAAGTGCCACAAAATCTAATGGAATTACATACAGTATGCCTTTTTGGGATGAAATATTTGCGCAAGTAGGTAAAGATTACGAGAATATAGGACAAGTATCTAATCATATTGATGCTTTAGCTGCCTTTTTAGTAATGAAGCCAGAAAACTTTGATGTCATTGTTGCATCCAATTTATTTGGGGATATTTTAACAGACTTAGGTGGTGCAATTATGGGAAGTATCGGAATTGCTCCAGCTGCAAATTTAAATATAGAAAGACAATATCCATCCATGTTTGAACCAGTCCATGGCTCTGCTCCAGACATTGCAGGACAAGGTATAGCAAATCCACTTGGACAAATTTGGACAGGTAAAATGATGCTTGATTTCTTAGGCTATCATGAAATCGGTACAAAAGTGCTAAATGCGATGGAGGCAACACTAGCAGAAGGTATTAAAACAGGCGATTTGGGCGGAACAGCGACATTACGTGATGTAACGGATGCAGTATTACATCATCTACACTAAAGCAAAACTTTAAACAGTGGGGTTTTCTTCAGCCCCGCTGTTTAAAAATTAATTGGAATAATATAAATGAAACCGTAGGGAGAATATTCTTCCTTTTTTTTATGGGAAAATGTAAATTAGTTAAGCTAAATCATGAACTAAATTGTCTAATGTATAGAAGGGAGTGAGTTACATTATTCGTTTAATTAAAAAAGCCCAAAAAGGAAATGAAAAAGCCTTTTTAAAACTTTTTCAAATGTATGAAGCAGATATATATCGAATGGCGTTTGTTTATTTAAAGAATGAAGAGGAGGCTCTAGATATTGTACAAGAAACCGCTTATAAAGCGTTCGATAAAATTGAAAGCTTAAAAGAACCTGCGTACATTAAAACATGGCTTATTAAGATTACCATTAGTAATTCACTGAATCGTTTGAAAAAGTTGGAAAAGATTGTGCCTATGCAAAATGAATACATAGACAATATACAGTTTGAACAGGGTGACCATACCGTTAAAGTCTTGCTACAACAGATGCTAGAGGAATTAACAAGTGATGAAAAAGGAATTGTATTACTGAAATATTATGAGGGCTATACTTTTCAAGAAATTGCTGACACGCTCCAAATCCCATTAGGAACAGTAAAGTCAATTCTTTATCGTGCATTGAAAAAGTTACGTGTTCAAGTAGAGGAGGCAGATTTTTATGGATAAGTTAAAAGAGTCAGTAGAGTCGATTCCATTGCCGCAGGATTTACACAAAAGAGCGAAAATGGGTGTTAGCCAAGTAAAGAAAAAAAGGAAGAGAACATGGCTCATTCCATCAGTGGCTACCGTATTTCTAGCTAGCTCTATTACAGTTGGTGCTGCAATGAATGACAATGTAAAAAATTTGCTATGGCAAATTAGCCCTGAAATAGCTGCATTACTTCAACCAATAGAAAGTACTGTTGAATATGATGGAATAAAAATGGAGATCGTTTCAGCAATGCAAGATGAAGATATGGCAGTAGTGTATGTGACATTGCAGGATGTTGAAGGAAACCGTATTGATGAAACATTGGATATTTATGATTATTCCATATCAAAAGGACGGTCTTTTACTGTTGAAAGAATCGGTTATGATGCTACAACGAAAACAGCCTTAGTTCGATTTATGTCATTTAATGGGAGTAGTACAGATAATTTTAAGTTAAAAATCCGTTCTTTTTTAAGTGATAAATCAGTGTTAGAGGATGTAACATTCCCTCTAGATTTACAAGATGTTAAAGAACAACAAACAGAGTTTTTGCCAGATGGGACAATTCGAGGTGGAGCATCTCCTGAAGAGGATGTATATGTACTGCCTGCAGGTAAATTGAATATTCAACCCCAACTATATGACGGAATACGAATGACAAATATAGGACTTCATAATGATAAACTCTATGTGCAAATAGAGTGGCCAGCCAATAATGCGATTGAACACGGACAATTTTATTTGGTAAATCAAGCCGGGCAGAAGATTCATCCTATAGAGAGTTATTCCTATGGGAGAGATGAACAAGGAGCACCCATTTATGCTTATAATTATGAGGAAAATATATTTGATGTTAAGGATATCGATCTAGCTGAGTATGGGTTACAGGCCAAGATTTATACAGCTGGTCAATATGTGGAGGGTGATTGGGAAGCAACCTTTAAACTAAAAGAGATGAGTGGGCAGTCAGTGCCATTTGCTAAGAATTTTGGTGACTGGAAAGCGAAAGAGCTGAAGATTTCTCCGCTGGGTTTAACAGTCATAGGGGAAGGCGATGCGACAGAAACAGAAGAATTAACGGCTACAATTGTTAATAAAGACGGAAGTCATAAGGAATTGACAAGTTTAGTTTCTTTCACGGATGAAAATCAAGTAAAACTAAAGTTAATGTCAGAGGAACCATTAAAGCCCGAACAAATTAAATCCATTATAATTAATGGATTTAAAGTGGATTTTTAACATAAGAGGACGTTTCTAGTATCGGAAATAATGAATTATAGCTTGGTATGAGGGAAGTGCCATTATAGAAAATTCTTTGGAATGGAAGTATTCAACAACGTTTACAGAGTTATTTAATTTATGATGGTTAGTGTACTCTACATTCGGAGTGTAATTGGCTACTATTTAATAAAACGCAATACTAAATGTGCAGTTGGCTTTTGGGGATTAACAGGTGGTTTATGTGTTTTACTTAGTGGTTTAAGTTTTTAATTCACCAACTAGTGGAGGGAGAATTTTTTTCGGTTAAGTATAGCAGTTACCGTTATAGTATGGTTAAGAAAGTCAAAGCATTATCTGATGGCAAAAATAAAAAATTTGTAAAGAAATGTATTTAAAGTAACGAGTGTTTTATTTCAATAGGGCTCCCCATTTTTCATCAATCCCTAAATATATTATGGAAACAAAGCATGTTAAATTAAAAAACTGCATCCACTTGGATACAGTTTTATTTTTTTCTAATCAGTGTATCCCCAAGAGGGATGCCAACCACAACAACCAAAACCGTTAGAATAAGCAGTCCTTGAAAAATAAAATACGCAACTTGATCGAACATCGTATCTCTCCTTCTTTTTTAATAATTCCGACCTATTCTGTAACTAAACGAATAAAGAACAAAATCATTTGTGCTTTTAATAATATAGTTTACTTCATTACAACGTATGTATGCAGCCGTTATTTTTTATATTTTGTGATCTTCAACAATAGGACGCGGCTCTTTGGGGACAAATGCTTATCCTAAAAATGAGATTTTGCACCAAAATTCATCATATAGGGCAGCTGTCTTGTACCCGCTAATTATAATAGGTAGAGAATTAAAAAAGGTAAGGGCTGTTAAAAGAAGGCCCTTACCAATTAATGTGTTAATCATAATAAAATGGATCCTACTCTCCATTTTATTATTTTTGTTTTTGTAGTAATTCTACAGCAATATCAGGTCGATCTGTAATAATACCTTTTGCACCGTTGTGAATTAATTTATTCATTGTTGCTGCGTCATTGATTGTCCAATAATGAACAGGAATGTTTAAATTATTCAGAAACTGGATAAACTTTGGAGATTCCAGTGTGATTACTCCTGATTTAGGCGGTATCTGGAATACGTCTACCTTTGGATGATATAAATGTCCAAATTGGCTTGAGAAAGAGGCGAATGCTTTACGAATATCTGATTCACCTGCACCGAGCGCTACTTTATTTTGTGCATATAAATTAAAGCGATCGATTTGTTCACCGTAAAAGCTTGTGACAACTACTCGATTCTCAGCACCAAGCTCTTCAATTAAACGCCATAGTTTAGATGGCATTAAACTTCCTTCATACGTATCTGGTGCATCTTTAATATCAATATTTATTAACATATTTGGATAAGCTTCTAATAGTTCACGTAATGATACAACGTCTATTTTTTCATCTCGATAAGGATATTCCCCATCTAAATCTTTAAATTGATAACCGTGGTTTAATGCATTTATTTCCGCAAAAGTCATATCTGCAACAAGTCCATAGCCATCTGTCGTACGATCGACAGTATCATCGTGGAAAACGATAATTTCCTCATCTTTGGTTAGGCGAATATCTATTTCAAAGCCGTCAACACCTAGCTGTGCGGCTTTTTCAAAAGCAGGCATTGTATGCTCAGGTGCTAAATGAGCACCGCCACGATGTGCGAGAATAATTGGGTGATCAAATTGTAATGCTTGTTTACCCTCTCGTTGTTGAGGTTTAGAAATAGCTTTACTACCTGCCCAAGCAGCTGCACTTGCCGCTGCGATTGCAAGAGCAATCTTTGTTTTCTTACCCATATTTGTCCTCCTTAACAATTAAATTAATATAAATAGTACTGGCAATTTGACTTTTTCAGAGCAAAGCATCAGCTACAATTATGCCGATGCATAATTGATTTTTCAGTGAGCAATCTAACGTAAACTAGTACTCTATAACTTGCATAAGTGAATGTAAAACGTGTAGTCAAAGTTGTATGCTTTTCCATTATAACGGAAAATTGAGCGTTCTGTCAGCTAAACTCTGTTGCTATCATTTTCCGGTCTATGGTATTCTTTTATGTAAGAAATGAGGGGAATACTATGAACGAACGCCAAGGACTAATCGTTTACGTCCATCAATTAAAACATGCGAAGTCTCTTCGAAAGTATGGTCATGTTCTTTATATTTCTCGGAGGCAAAAATATGTAGTGATTTATTGCGAGCGAGAGGAAATTGAATCGATGACAACAAAACTACAACGCCTTCCATTCGTGAAAGACGTTGTAAAGTCTTATCGTCCATTTGTTAAAACTGAGTATGAAAATGCAAAACCAGATAAAGCGAAAGAATATGACTACAAAGCGGGTCTATAATACTATGTTAACGACGGAATATAGTGATGAAGTCTCATTATTCCGATCAAGTATTGATAAAATAGTTTTGATTCCGAAAATATAGAAGAGTGCTTTATTTCTACAACAACCGCTTTTCGATCTAGTCGTTTAATACTTTCTTCAAACATTTTTTGTCGCTGCGAAGGCTGCTCTTCATTATAAGGGATGCCTTCTCGACAAATATAAATCGGCATGAATTTACTTTCACCGACTGGTTTTAAAGCGACTGCTAAAGAGGCAACCTTTTTTTCTTCTTTAGTGGATGTTAGTATAAAGGCTTGGTGGAAGCGATCTTGATTGGTTTTCACTATTTCAAGTAGCTCATAAACATCACCATAGCCTTCACCTAATTCTATAAATTGTTGTGGCATAAAAATTGCACATCCTTTCCAATACACATAGTATCATGCTGCGGGAGGTCAAGCACATGAAATTTGCAATGAGTTTTTTTTCTATTTTAGCACTAATCATTACCGGAACGTTATTTTTTCAGTACCATGCTTATTCTTCTGACTTAGAGACAGGCAATGGCGAATTCCGTTATTCACAAGAGATAGAAATTGTCTATCGAGAAAATAGCTTGGATATTCGTCAACATTTTAAAAATTTACCCAACCAAAAAGTGAAGATAGAGTGGCCAGAAAATGCGATTAATCCTAGTTGCTTTATCGATAACGAAAAAAGTTGTGATCGCCTATCAAAAGAAGTCTCGTATTTTAATAAAGGGGAGACTAAATCACAATCTGTTTCATACATAATTCCAATTAAGGGTGGCTTACAAGATAAAATGCTCATCCAAAATGCTTTCGCCACATTAACGAATGGTGAATCATCTTACTCTGTTGTACATATTTCAACAGATAGTAAAACTGTTGGTCAGTGGGTAACGGGCTTGCCTTTAGTAGGTCAGCAAAAACTATCACTTGTTAACTATACAATGTTTAGTGGATATGGTACAGTCCGTGATATTTATTGGCAAACGGGTAATTTAAAAGTACAAGAGCAAACTCCTGTATTGTCTATTTATGCCCCGGGTGCTATTTCGAAAGATTTCTTAAAAGCATTGGAGAATTTTAAGTTTTTGAATGATCAACATATCGCTATTATTCAAGAAAAGAATCCAGTGAAAGAACATGATGACCGACTTTTATTTTTACCAGAGCTAACTGAACAAGCTGTTGAACAGGAAGTTATACTGTCGCAAATAAAGTCGCAATATAAGTTTAAAGATTCACCGACATGGTTGCCGGAAGTGGTGGCATCCTATTTAGTGAAAGATACGATTGGCTCAGATAAAGCTAAGAAAATCGTGAAGACGTTAAAAGAATATATGACAGCTAATCAAGAGTCGACGTGGCAGGAAGCTTTGAATAAACTTGGGGAAGAGCCGATTTCCCCTGCATCAATGGACGAGCTTTTATCCGAGGTATTAGATGCAAAAACATCTTATTTTAAGTTAAATGCTGCCCAAGAAAATGGCACATATCCACTATTATTTGAGGATGAACGAAGTGTTTACGTGAATGATGTTTTGAAAAAAGACGTTCGTGTAATACTTTATGAAGGGCAAGTATTATATAATGCTGATAAATTGTTACCTTATTTAGGCTATACTGCTGGTGAAGGTGAAAATGGGTATTATATCAATAGTGATAATCGTACCTTCCGATTCCCGAAAGAACCAGGATTTTATGTCTTTAATCAACGTAGATATTCGACGATTTCAGCACCGATTATTAAAATTGCCAATAATTATTATGTAGAAGAAGCTTGGCTACAACGATTATTTTTAGTAGAATTACAAAAAAGTGATGGTCGTATCAATATTAAGTTATTAACACAAGAACAAGAATAAATTTTTTGCAGCGGAGGTTCGTCTTTCGCTGCAAAAATGCTTTTATCTTCAATCAGCCTGTTGTTGCTGCGGCGACAACAGGGTTTTGACTGTGTGAAAGCGAAGCGACAGCATCAGCAACACCAACAATAATTAAGTCAAGGCGAAATTGATTTATGGAAAAAGAAAGTACGGTGATTTACCTATGAGAGTTGTAGCAGGAGAACGTAAAGGGATGCCTTTAAAGGCAATTGCAGGGAACACGACGAGACCTACAACTGATAAAGTAAAGGAATCCATATTTAATATTATTGGCCCATTCTTTGATGGAGGTACGGCGCTCGATCTATTTGCAGGGAGCGGTGGCTTAGGTATCGAATCTTTAAGTAGAGGGGCTGAGCACGCCGTATTTATTGAAAAAGATGCAAAGGCGTTCCAAGTACTACAGGATAACATAAAAAAATGTCGTTACGAGGATTGCTCTGAGCTTTTTCGTATCGATGCGAAGCGTGCTGTGAAAGCGTTATTAAAACGTGATATTACGTTTAAATTAGTATTTTTAGATCCACCATATCATCATAAAGAATATTATGACTTAGTGCAGATTCTTGTTGACAATGATAAAATTCAACATGATGGCATTATTTTATGTGAGCATGCAAAAGAAGTAGAATTACCACAAATATTTGGGGACTTTGTATTAAAAAGACAAGAAACATATGGCGGAACGATTATATCCGTGTATCTTCATTCGGAGGGTGTCTAAGACCCCTTGGACATTGATCGTTGCATAGAGGAAGAGGGAGAATAAGTTGTCAGAGAAGATTGCTGTAGTTCCTGGAAGTTTTGATCCAGTGACATTTGGTCACTTAGATATTATTAAACGGGCGGCAGATGTATTTGACACAGTTTATGTTGCTGTTTTAAATAATTCATCCAAGCAGCCGTTATTTTCAGTGGAAGAGCGCATGGCATTAATGGCAGAAGTCACTAAAACATTGCCTAATGTACGTATTGAAAGTTCATCGGGGCTATTAATAGACTATGCTAAGGAAAAAAAAGCAAAAGCGATTGTCCGTGGTTTACGTGCTGTTTCGGATTTCGAATACGAAATGCAAATTACTTCGATGAACCGTTTTCTTGATGAAACTATTGAAACGTTTTTCATTATGACCAAAAATCAATATTCATTCTTAAGCTCAAGTATTGTGAAAGAGGTTGCGAAATACGGTAGTGATGTTAGCGAGCTTGTTCCTGCTTGTGTTGTAGAAGCTTTGAAGGAAAAGTACTAACTTTTTTCAGCCCGTGTTCAAACGGCTGTACCTGTTGCTAAACTTTCGGTACAAGACATCCGCTGAAATAAGGGAAATCAGTCTAAGATCGCTACGCAAGCGACAGCAACGAGGCATAATTGTTAATAAACTAAAAGAGTGAGGCTGGGACAAAAACTAAAGCCTTAAAAAGCGCGGGAAATCAATTTTAGAAACGTTGATTTCCCGCGCTTTTTTGACGTAAAATTTAAAATTGGATTTAGGAATTATCATCATACTTTCTGCGAAACTAGAGTAGGGGAAATGATTGATGTCCTCTACTGTGCTTACTCGTCCAGTCTTTACTCCTAAACCTTATCTTTACTCTAAAGAACGATTATTTATTTTAAGAAAAAAAGAGCATAAATAGTGGGTACAATGATTATGCTAAGTAGGCGGAATTTTATATATGGTCGAACGGAAAGCTTGGCTGATTTCGCAATGACGAAAATTTGTAAATGAATGCTTATACTTTGCATAGTTAACAACATAACAACTAGTAATGGTAAATATGGGAGATCTGGAAATGCTGAGACGGTCATTTTAAGTCCATTTGTAACTTCAAGAATGGCTGCTATGGAAAGCTCGGCTGTATAGGGAAGTTTAGGTAGCAGTGAATCTAAGCCTTGCTGGACGATCGTCTGGATGGTAGTGAAAAAAATTATTGTAGTGCCAACTAATAGTATTGTCGGTGCTGTTTCTTTAATACTTTCAGAAAATGGTGCTGTATGCAAAGGTGTATTGTGTATGGAGATGCTAGGAGGATCCGTTTTACGAAATAAGAAATAACCAGTTATTAAACAGCAAATATTAAAACTATGTAGTAAACATAAAAACATCCATCCGAACGTATTACTGTGTAATAAATCAAGGCTTACAAAGCCTAGTACGAAAAGAGGACTAGGTGCGTGACATACGGCTAATAAAAAATTTGCTTCTTTTGGATGTAGTTGCCCACTGTTTTTTAAGTAAACAATCGTTGTTGCTCCAGATGGATACCCTCCGAGTGCGCTAATAATGTAGGCTTGTACGTATAAAGAAGCTCTTTTTGTTTTAGTTCGCATAGGAGCTGTTAAACGAAGAAGCCATTGCGTTAAAATAAGGTAAGGTAATAAATACGGGAAAAGGGCCTCCATAAAAAGGTTTAAACCTAAATCAGTACCGTTATGAGCAGTTTGTGGGAATAACAAGAGTAATAGAATAAGAACTATGCAAATCGCTATTTGAATTATCGCATACATGTTATCATCTCGTTTCAACTTTTTGTCATTCACATAGGCAAATGCTAAAATCAATATATGTAAAAAAGGCAAAAACATGAACGTATGGTTTTGCGAGCGTCCTAGGAGGTGTTTTTCTTTGAAGAAAAAAATTAGTATTTATGCAGTGTTAATAGTCGTCATTTGTTTTTTAATGTTATACCGACTAGACGCTTATATCATGAAGCCGGGAAGTGCTTACGATGTCAGTAAATTCGTTAACGTTGAAAATAGTCACACCGATGATAAAGGATCAATGAGCTTAATGACGGTGGCTATGCAGCAAGCAACGCCTTTTTCATATTTATGGGCGAAAACTCAAAAATATCAAAAACTAATGGATATTGAGCAAGTTCGAAATCCATTAGAGGATGAAGAGGAATATAATGTTCGACAGTTTAAATTAATGTCAGATTCTCAATTTAATGCAAAGTATGTAGCTTTTCAGAGGGCTGGTCTCCAAACAAAAATTATTTTTAATGGTGTTTTTGTATTAAATGTCCTAGATGGCGGTGCTTCGGATAATTTATTAAAAGCTGGTGATGAAATTATTGAGGTTGATGGACAAAAAATTAAAAATCAACAAACACTTGTAGATCTTTTAAAGCCAAAGCAACTTGGAGATAAGGTGACAATTAAATTTAATCGTAAGACAAAAGAACAAGAGGTAACGATTACATTAAAGGAAATCCCTAAATCAGAGGAGAAAAGGGCAGGATTAGGTATTACTTATACTGAAAGTAAATCTATTGAAACAAATCCAAGTGTGTCTATGAAAACGGAGGATATTGGTGGTCCGTCTGCTGGACTAATGTTTACCTTAGAAATTTTAGATCAACTTCTCGAAGAAGATTTAACGAAAGGTTATGCTATTGCGGGGACAGGTGAAATGCTGGTAGATGGCTCTGTTGGAAGAATTGGTGGAATAGACTATAAAGTCATTGCTGCTGATCGTGATGGTATGGAAATCTTTTTTGCACCAGATGATGAAATTACGCCAGAAATGAAAGCTAAATATCCTGAACTGGAATCTAATTATGCTACAGCAGTAAAGACTGCGAAAGAAATTGGAACAAAAATGAAAATAGTTCCGGTTAAAACTGTGGATGATGCAATCGCATATTTAAAACAGTTACAGCCGAAATAGGTTTTTACTGTAACGATGGTTAGTTTCCGTTGCGGCTGGGTTCTTTCCTGGGAGTGTCCAATGAGACCTTGAGCAATTAAAGAGGTTTGTCTAGCAACAGCGGCAGTACGAAGGCGTATTACAGGGAGTAGCTCCTAGCCTTCGTTCCTCTAATCGCTTACTTACGCTATGGAAAAAATGATAAAAAAGCCCGTGCTCAAAATTAATTGAGTAACCAGGCTTTTTTTGTTTATCTTGATGTTTAAAAATTTAACTTAATTCTCTGCTACAAGTTTTATTATTTCTCCTTCTTCATTAACTACGGCAATCGCTTTTAAAGTATCTATGTTGTTAATAGCATAAATTTTTGTTCCAACTGGATAAATATTTGAAGACAATTCTTTACTGTCTTGCTCTTTGTTGAGGTCGTATTTTACTTCGCCTAACTTTTCGCCAAGTTGGTTATTTTCTAAAACTTCTTCAGTCATAATGTAATGTGTATTATTGTACTTTACGAATTGAAATGCCCAAGAAGATGAAGAATTGCATCCTATTAACAAGAAAATGATCAAAAAATAATAACAAAATAAAGAATACTTCAAAGCCATACCCCCGAAGAATTTTTTGTGGTTTTCCATTTCTTAAAAACGAATCGGTGGTGTTTGATAATCTTTAGGAAGACTTTGCCTTTTTGTTCCTTGTTCTATACTTAAATTGTATACCTCTGCTGCATGTATATCTACAGCAAGCATAGCATCATCCATAGCAGCTACACGACTGATTAAAGGTAAAGGTATATCTTTTTTATGCATGCCTAAATATCGTTGTCCCTTCGTGCTCATACCAAGTAAACGTATGCTAGATGGGGCGTCAAAGCTTTGCAACTGTTCCTTTGTAAACCCAGTATAAATGTGTGTGAGCATGCGTTGAAGTCGCGTCCAAGTGTAGCGTTTTGATTTAATTTTCTCCATAAAGCTACTGAATGAATGACTTGTTTTCGCTGCTTTAATTAGAGCGTTTTCAATGCCTTCTGTTACTTCTGCATAGCGCGTAAGTTCGTGAGGTGTGTGACGAATAAGCGTAAACTGTAACAATGGCCAAAAAGTTTCCCAACTTGCAAATTCACCATGTTTTTCGTACCAATCCGCTAAATAATCAAACGATGCTTTAGGGAGAAAATCTTCCACACTTTGAAGCGTGTTGGTTGATGCTAGAGCCTTGCGTATTCCTGTGGCACTAGCTATGGATGCCCCTTCTTGCAAAGCGTCATGGTAGCCTGCAACAATGCGAGGGATCGTAAAAGGTTTAATGTTACTACCTAGAGTCGTGGCAGCCTCAATATAATGAAAACCAAGTATATTGTTTGGTTGTCCCAAATCAATGTATGCTGCAGGGAATTTTTGAGAAAGCTGTTCATAGGCGTAATGTAGACTTTTGGGATAGCTTGCACCCGTTTTAAGGCTTTCTTTAATAAGAGTGTTATAGTCAGCGCGATGATTATTAATGAGCTGAAACGTATTCATAAAGGGTTGAATGGAACCGTCTTCGCTTCCAAAGGCAAAAGAATCGCAACCAATTGCAGATAGTAAGGAAATTGCTCCTTTTGCGAAATCAGTTGCAGGTGCGGTACTATAAACGTAGGGTAGTTCAATGACAATATCAACACCACCTGCAAGAGCCATTTTTGTACGTGTCCATTTATCAACCATGGCTGGTTCACCACGCTGCAAAAAATCTCCACTCATGACTGCAATGGCAATATCCGCTTGTGCTACTTTTTTTGCCTGCTCCAAATGATAGGCGTGTCCGTTGTGAAAAGGATTGTATTCAACAACTATTCCGACTGCTTGCAAATTTAAGCCCCCTTTACCAATGTCATTTGCTTCTCGTTCTTACTTAGAATATAGAACGGTTTGGAGCAAATACAGTTTTTATAATATTTAATTATAGGTGGGTTTTATTGTGGTGACAAGAAATTATCTTGACATCTATTTTTACACATTATATAATCAACAGTGTTGTCTCGAGGTGATTAAACGAATGAAATGGTCAATTCATCAATTATCTAAATACCGCCAAAACGGGATGCCAATCGATGCCTATGTCCAACTGGACGAGGTGATGGAGCGAAACCAGGATATTCGAGCAATTTCGCCCGTTCATGTAAAAGGGCTATGTACTTTCGGTGCATCGCAAATGACATGTCAGCTAACTGTGGCAGCGACGTTAACATTACCATGTGCACGCACATGGGAAGATGTTGAGTTTCCTATCGAAGTTGAGACAGTTGAAATTTTCAGCTGGATTGACGAGGAAAAACGAGGGGAAGATGACGGAGATATTCACTATATTAATGGTGAAGTAATCGACATGAAGCCGGTTATTGAGGAGTTAGTGCTTCTTGAAGTACCTATGCAAGTGTTCAAGGAAAATTCCGAAGGGCAAGTGCATGGTGGGAAAAATTGGACTTACGCGACGGATGAAGACGTTGAACTACACAAAAAAGCTGACGAACAAAAAGTGGATCCAAGACTTGCTAATTTAGCTAAGTATTTTGATCAAACAGACGAATAGACGATCTGTAAGGAGGTGCCATCAATGGCTGTACCATTTAGAAGAACTTCTAAAACTGCAAAAAGAAAGCGTCGTACGCATTTCAAATTATCTGTACCTGGTATGGTAGCTTGCCCAAACTGTGGTGAAGCTAAATTATCACACCGTGTTTGCAAAGCTTGCGGACAATACAAAGGTAAAGAAGTAGTAAGCAAATAATACAGTGTTTGCTCACTTAAAAGGCTAGTAGAGAGACCATGGCTCTTTACTAGCCTTTTTGTTGGTTTGAAGAGACGGAATTTTCCGGCAATAACGAAAAGATATATAGTACTATAATAATTGTATGATACAATTTATCCATCGGGACAAAGGGGGAAATAGTATGGCTTACATAATTGATAACAAAGAAGGTATTATGACGTTTACGATTAATCGAGAAGAAAAACGGAATGCGGTAAATGATGAGGTTATGGATGGGTTACAAGAAGTCATTACATATATTCGAAATCATGATGATGTTCGTTTTTTAGTCGTTACGGGAGTAGGGGATAAATCATTTTGCTCGGGAGGCGACTTATCTGAATTCCATACGCTCGAAACAGAGGATGAAGCGTTTGGGATGTTAAGTAAGATGGGCGAAATATTATACGAGCTTGCAACGTTGCCTGTGCCAACAATTGCGTTGATAAACGGAACAGCGGTTGGTGGAGGTTGTGAAATTGCAACAGCTTGCGATTTTCGTCTAGTGGCAAGTCATGCGAAGTGTGGTTTTATACAGGGGACATTAGCAATTACGAGTGGCTGGGGAGGCGGTACATACTTATTCGAACGAGGATTACGCCATGATCGTGCGATGAAGATGCTAGTCGATGCGAAGCCATATTCAGCAGAATTACTATATGAGATTGGTTGGGCAATGCGCGTTTTTGAAGGTTCAAAAGAAGAGGCATTGAATAATTTTATCGAACATATGCGTAAAATTCATCCTTCTGTTCATAAGGCTTATAAAGAAATTGAGCTTCGTAAGTGGCGTGAACGTAATATGTATGAACGTGTTATGGAGGAAGTTCGAACATGTGCGAAATTGTGGGAAAGTGAAGCTCACCACGAGGCAGTTGCTAATTTCCTAACAAAGAAAAACAATAAATAATGTATAACGGCAGTGATTATAACAAAACATAATCACTGTCTTTTTTAATTCGATGATTCTATTTTGCTTGCTCACGCATATAGTAGTAAAAAATGCGAGGGTGATAGATTATGGAATTGAAAAAAAGAAAAGATCAATGGACAAAGGAAGACGATGAAAGATTAGCAGAAATTGTGTTGCATAATGTGCAAAATGGCAAAACACAGCTAGAAGCTTTTGAATTGGCTGCTGCTGAACTAGGTCGTACAAAACAAGCTTGTGGTTTCCGTTGGAATAAAACATTACGTAGTCAATATAGTCAGTCACTACTAGCTGTCCGAAATCAGCCACAACAATCGATGCGAAGTCATTTGAAACTGGCATTAACAAGTTTTGATGAATTAACAGAAGCCTATCAAAGTCTCGAAGTAAGGCATCGTGAATTACAAAATGAGCATGATAAACTAGTGAAATGGTTGCAGCAAGGGTATTCTTTAATGAAAGATTAAATAAGGATGCTGCCAAAAGTTAAACGTGCTGTAGAGTAAGTACTTAGAAAAAATGTAAACTTGAATGAAAACATAATGCTGTGTTTCAAAAAAATATTTATCCCTCATTAACGGTCCGATTCCAATAAGTGAAGGCTGATAATTAGTGAGAAAAAACGACTGATTAAAGTTTCACTTTTTATATTATCGTAAACACTTAGTCAATCCTGTATAATAAAAGAACCTGCATAGGAGGTGCCTTAGAGATCATTCTAAGGCACCTCCTTCTGTAGAAAGGGACGACATGGATCATTTAACTTCTATCAGTAGGTGTCTTTTGTGCCGAAAGCGAACGACAGGTGCATGTGCCACAAAATAGAAGAACTCAGTTTAAGAACGCCACGTCCTGTGGCATTTATCTGTGAGAAAGCAAAGAGTCAGCAACAAATGTTTTCTGTGCGAAAGCGAAGCGACAGCAACAAATGTTTTCTGTGCGAAAGCGAAGCGACAGCATCCGTTATATCGAGGTGAAATTGATTGATGGTCTTTAGCAGCTATAATGTAATCGCAGTAGAACTGTTTAGGAGGGCGTTCTCTTATGTTAGATCGTCCATTGTAAATGTGGGAGGTGTAATGAGTTGTGGATGTAGCGATTATTGGTGCAGGTGCTGTAGGTCTGTTAACGGCAAGCTTTTTAGCTGAGTCTGGTATGTCTGTAACGTTGGTTTCAAGAAGGCGGGAACAGATAGATGAACTAAATGCGAAGTATTTAACACGAGTGAATGTTGATGGAACGAAAACTGAACAAAAAGTTGCTTCAACTACGAACTTAATGGAGTTATCGCAGCAAGATTTAATTGTAATTGCTGTTAAGTATGGTCAATTACAAGAGCTTTATGGACAATTATCTGCGTTACCAAGTACAGTTTCGTTGTTGTTTATGCAAAATGGTTTAGCGCATTTTGATGAAGCTCTTCGTTTGCCACAAAAAAATATTGCCTTTTGCTCTGTATCATTTGGTGCTCAAATGATAGATCGGGCAACCGTACAACATAGGGGTGTGGGTGTTTGTAAAATGGCGATAGAGCGAGGGAACGGTGATGCGTTTAACAATTTGCTACAATTGAATAATTCCTTGTATCCGTTTGAGTTGGTTGCTAATGCTGAACAAATGTTATTTGAGAAAGCGGTATTTAACTGCTTGATTAACCCATTAACGGCAATATTGCAAGTGAGGAATGGAGAGTTAGTAACGAATAAGCAAGCGTTTTTATTGATGCAAACTATCTATCGAGAATTAACGGATGCTTTTGAAGGCATAGAACAAGCTATCCCTTTTTCAAAAGTGATAGAGTTATGTGAAATAACAGCGAGCAATACATCATCTATGCTAGCGGATCGGTTACGTGGGAAAAAAAGTGAGATTGACACGATTGTAGGGGTAATTTTAGAAAAAGCTCTAGCGAAAGGTCATAATTTGCCTACTTTACGCACTTTATACTACCAAGTACTTGCGATAGAGGAGAGCGGTGAAAGACGTTGAAAGATTTTTTACATATAGTAATAAGTATCATTATTTTTTGTCCAATCCTCCTTTTTGTGATTGTCTATTTAATTAGTCGAAAGGTTAAAATTCGAGGCACTCATGCTTTTGGAGTCGCATCGGACGTGACAACAGTGTGTTTGTTTTTTTCAGTACCACTAGCAATTGGTGTGCTGTGGAATGTCGATGTTAGTGCACTATTAGTAACGTTTGCGATAATGATGGCGATGATTTTTACATATATTGATTGGCGGACGAAAAAGGAAATTGAAGTGAAATCGCTCCTTAGGAAAATTTGGCGCTTTCAATTTTTAGTGTTAAGTACAGCATATATTGTTATTTGTATGGTAGGTGTTATTCAATCTGTTATTGAATATTTACAAGCTGTCTAAGCATTTTCTTTTGATGTTGATGCCATAAGCGTTAAAATAATAGCATTAAAGATTGTAATAACTCTATATTGCAAATAAATTAAATAAAATTCCTATGTACGACAACGTTTGAGTATCTAACAAAAATCGTATACCGTTTTTTTTTGAATATTTGTTGGAGTTTGTCGATTTGATAAACCGTTCAAATTGCTTAGTAGTACCAAAAGGGATTTATTTTATTACAAGTTTGCTTATGAAGAGTAAGAAGATGATTTAGTGAGTAGAGGAGTTTGTGTTAAATGAAACTGGAGTCAATCCAAGTACCCATAAAAAATCGTTTGCTAGCAGATTATTGGTCGTCAAATACTGCTATCCATGAGTTTTTTGAATACGCATACAACGATAAATCTTTTGAAAAACGAGCGCAATATTTAGATCAGCATGCATATGATCAAAAAGAATTAACAGCCATCATACGTCAATTTATGGAGCCGCTCGGATTATCGAAGAAAGCGAATGAACATTTGCAGCAACTAGAGCAAGGGGCTGTTGCAGTTGTCGGTGGGCAACAAGCGGGTATCTTAACAGGCCCTCTTTACTCAGTGCATAAGGCGATTTCGGTCATTGCATTAGCGAAAGAGCAAAGTGTAAAACTTCAGCGACCGGTTGTTCCTATTTTTTGGATAGCTGGTGAAGATCATGATTTAGAGGAAATTAACCACACGTATACAGTGTGTGGTGAAGGTATTAAAAAACGTGTTTACGGTGAACGTTCAAGACGCAAAACGATGGCTTCTGAAACAAGTATAAACAAAGAATCCATGACACAATTAATCAATACGATTGCGAAGGATATGGGCGAAACAGCATTCACTGAAATGCTTGTGAAACAATTAGTAGATACTCTTAATGAGTGTGAAACATTTACGGATTTCTTTGCGCAACTTATGAATCAATTGTTTAAAGATGAAGGTTTATTGATGATTGATGCAACGGACTTTAAATTCCGCCAATATGAGCGTGATAAATTTACCCGCATCATTCATAAAAATGAAGAAATTGCTAGAGTGGTGACAGAAAAAGAAGCGGAGCTTGAACGTGCAGGCTATGGCAATCCTATTTTGGCCTCAAATGAGGCGGCCAATTTATTTTATGTAGAAGATGGGGAGCGCCATCTTTTAGAAAGAAAAAATCAGCAATTTGTAAATCTAGCTGCAAATATCAAGCTATCGCGTGAAGAAGTTTTAGAAATTGCCGAAAAACATCCTGAGCAATTAAGTAATAACGTTGTGACTCGTCCGCTAATGCAGGAAATGACATTGCCTGTGCTTGCGTTTGTTGGTGGACCAGGGGAGCTTGCGTACTGGGCGACATTGAAAGATGCGTTTACGGTATTAGGCTTACAAATGCCGATTTTTGCTCCACGTCTTCATATCACGATTGTCACTAGACATGTAGAACAACTTTTACGTGAATATCGTTTAAGTGTTGCCGATGTTTGGGGTGGAAAAGCGGTACAGCTTAAAGAACAGTTTATTGCTGAAATACAGGATGCTGAAGCGAAGCATCAAATTCAGGCGATGCAACAAGAACTTTTAGAAAAGTATGAGGCCCTTCAACTTTATTTAGAAGAGCAACAACTATTACTAGATAAAATTCTTGTGAAAAATAAAGAGAATCATCTAAAGCAATTTGAGTATTTACAGCGAAAGGTTGAACAAACAGTCCTTAACAAGCATGAAACGACAATTCGAAAATTTATGACGCTACAAAATGAGTTGTATCCGAATGAAGGATTCCAGGAAAGAACTTATAATCCTTATCAATATTTTAATGAGTTTGGACCTATGCTAATTACTGAAATGCTGAAACAAAATTACAGCATTGGCAATCACCACTATTTAATTTATTTATAATCCTAATATTTGTAACTTTATACCCAATTAACAGTTTAATACAATATTAACTTGATGAATGATGACGACATAAATAGTAAATGGAGAGCTATCCTACTAAGGGTAGCTCTTTTTTTGTGTCATTTATCATGGGTTCGAAATGTTGTTAAAGGTCTATTCACGTATTAAGTGTTAAAATGTCAAGTTTTTTTTAAAAAAAGTGGTGGAAAGTGGGGGGATGTGGTACATTATTTAATAAAGTGGGGTGAATAGCATGTTCATGGGAGAATATCAACACTCTGTTGATGCGAAAGGACGATTAATCGTGCCCGCAAAATTTCGTGACGCCTTAGGCGAAACATTTGTTGTGACGCGCGGACTTGATAATTGTTTATTTGGCTATCCTATGAATGAATGGCGAAAACTCGAAGAAAAATTAAAGGACTTACCGATGACCAAAAAGGATACACGTGCTTTTGCAAGGTTTTTCTTTTCTGGAGCAACGGAGGTAGAAATAGACAAGCAGGGGCGCATAAATATTCCTTCAACTCTTATGCAGCATGCACATCTTGTGAAAGAATGTATCGTGTTAGGCGTTTCGAATCGAATTGAAATATGGGCGAAAGATGCTTGGGAAGCTTACTTTAGTGAGTCGGAACAATCCTTTAATGAAATTGCAGAAAATATGATTGGCTTTGATTTTTAAAATTTATTT
Organism: Lysinibacillus sp. NPDC095746; assembly: GCF_044763535.1. Taxonomy (NCBI): domain Bacteria; kingdom Bacillati; phylum Bacillota; class Bacilli; order Caryophanales; family Bacillaceae; genus Lysinibacillus; species Lysinibacillus sp. NPDC095746. The sequence goes on along the minus strand of NZ_JBIWGL010000012.1, from coordinate 39,969 downwards.
AGTTAAGGCCCGAAGGGAGCGAGTGGTATGTTCGATCATACAACCGTGTTATTAAAAGAAACTGTTGATGGGTTGAACATCGATCCTGATGGTGTATATGTGGACTGTACGTTAGGTGGAGCAGGACACAGTGAATATTTAGTACAACAATTATCTGAAAAAGGGCGTTTAATTTGCTTCGATCAAGATATGACAGCTATTAACAATGCAAAAATTCGATTGGCGCCATATATTGAGCGTGTGACATTTGTTCATTCGAATTTCCGCTATTTAAAAGAAGAGCTATTAGCGCTTGGTATTGAGCAAGTTGATGGTGTTTTATATGATTTAGGCGTATCTTCACCACAGCTAGATACACCAGAACGTGGCTTTAGTTATCACCATGATGCACCTCTAGATATGCGCATGGATCAAACAGCAACACTTACAGCATTTCATGTTGTGAATGAATGGGCATATGAAGATTTAGTACGTATATTTTTCCGTTATGGAGAAGAGAAATTTTCCAAGCAAGTTGCTCGTAAAATCGAAGAAGCACGTAAGGTGGCACCGATTGAAACAACCGGCCAACTTGTAGAACTTATTAAAGAGGGTATTCCAGCAGCGGCTCGCCGTAAAGGTGGACATCCAGCGAAGCGCATATTCCAAGCAATACGAATTGCTGTTAACGATGAGCTAGGCGCGGCAGAGGATTCGTTAGTCGATGCGATTGATATGATAAACGTAGGTGGACGCATTAGTGTCATTACGTTCCATTCATTGGAGGACCGCCTATGCAAGACTATTTTTAAGGAAGCGTCATCATTACCGGAATTACCACCGAATTTGCCAGTGATTCCAGATGACATGAAGCCAACTTTAAAGCTTATTACGAGAAAGCCGACTCTTCCTTCTGATGAAGAATTGGCAGTAAACAATCGTGCTCGTTCAGCAAAGCTTAGAGTGGTTGAGAAAATTAACGACAAAGGGCGTGAGTAAATGGCAGCAGTTCGTGTAAGGCAGCACCAGCAACAACAAGTGCAACAACCGATAACACCCCCTAGTCCACAACCCACTATTATCCGTCGTAAAAAAACGAACCAGAAGTTTGAAAAAACAATGCTAATTGTTTTAGTTAGCATTGTTGCTGTATTATCGGTACTCGTTTTGAACAAGCAAGCAGCAATTCAAACGACAAGCATGGACATTCAAAAAATCGAAACTGAAGCAGAAGAGATTGCTAAACAGAATGTTGACTTGACAGTTCGTGTAAGTGAACTTTCTACATACGATAACATATGGAAAAAAGCTAAAGAACTCGGTTTAACTCAAAATGAGAAAAATGTAAAGGTAGTGCCGGGAGAATGAAAAAAAAGAGATTTCGATTCCAATGGGGAGCCTTTCTATTATTAATTTTTTATGGAGGGCTCTTTTTTCTATTGTTTTCAAGAATGTTTATGTTACAGGTGACGGGTGAAGTGGAAGGACAAGAGCTTGCGGCAAGAGCAGCTGCAAAATATAGCAAAGAAAGTGCAATATCAGCAAGCCGTGGGAAAATTTACGATACAAATGGACAAGTCATCGCGGAAGATACACTTAGTTATCGACTAATCGCCGTCGTCAATGAACAAGCAACGACGGATGAAAAAAAACCTCGCCATGTAGTAGATGCTGAAAAAACTGCAAAAATATTAGCAGAATATATTCCTATGGACGAAGAGAAAATCTATAAACAGCTTACTAGGGTAAATAATAAGGGCAAAAAGCCTTATCAAGTTGAATTTGGAAGTGCAGGCCGTGGGATAAGTCATGATACTATGAGTAAAATCAAAGCGGAGAAATTACCAGGGATTGTATTTATCAACGATTTAAAACGTTATTATCCAAATGGTATCTTTGCCTCGCACTTAATTGGTTTCGCACTAAAAGAGGAAAATAAGGATGGTACGTTCACGACAAAAGGAAAAATGGGTCTTGAGCTTACTTATAACAAAGAACTAACCGGAAAAGACGGTAAGGTTGAATATGAGACAGATGCATTCCATTATTTATTGCCGAGTAGTGAAAAAATGGTGACGCCTGCGAAAAATGGTGATGACATTTATTTAACATTAGATAAAACAATTCAAAGCTTTTTAGAGGAAGCAATGACAGCGGTTGAAAAGGAATATAATCCTGAATCGATGACAGCTATCGTAGCAGATCCGAAAACTGGTAAAATCCTAGGGATGTCACAACGACCTACGTTTAATCCTGATACACGAGAAGGCAATAATATGAAATGGCTGAACGAAGCTATTGAAGAGACTATTGAACCAGGGTCAACGATGAAAACGTTCACGCTCGCCTCGGCTATTGATACAGGTGCGTGGTATCCAAATGAAAGTTATATGTCAGGAACATACTGGGTTTTTGGCGAGCCTATTAGAGACCATAATGGTGGGAGAGGTTGGGGTCCAATTACTTATTTAGACGGTTTCCAACGTTCATCCAATACAGGGATGGCTCACCTTTTAAAGAAAATTGGTAACGATGTATTTTTTGATTATTTAGATCGATTTGGATTTGGTAAGAAAACAGGCATTGATTTACCAAATGAAGCGTCGGGTACACTTTTATCGAAATATCCAGTAGAACGAGTGACAACAACGTTCGGTCAAGGTTCTACGGTAACACCGATTCAGTTAATTCAAGCAATGACAGCGATCGCGAATGGTGGAAAGATGATGCAACCTTACGTTATTGATCGAATTGTCGATTCCTCAACAGGGGAGGTTATCCAAAATCATGAGCCCGTTGTCAAGGGACAACCAGTTTCAGCCGACACGGCGAAGCAAGTAAAAGAAATCCTTGCATCTACGTTAACAGCTAAGAATGGTACAGCGAAGGATTTTATCCTTGATGAATATGAAGTTGCAGGGAAAACAGGTACTGCCCAAATCCCGCTAGGAAATGGTAACTATTCATGGGGAGCAAATGAATTTTTATATTCTTTCTTAGGGATGGCTCCTGCTGATGACCCTCAGCTCATTATGTATGTTTCTGTAAAAAGGCCAAAGCTAAAGAATGAACTTGGTTCTGTACCAGTTTCAAAAGTATTTAACCCCGTTATGTTAAATAGCTTAAAGTATTTAAATGTTAATCCGGAAGATGTAAAGCATGTTGACGAGACTAAAATACAAGATTATACAGGTCAAAGTGCTGAGGCTGTACAAGTAGAGCTTGCGAACGATGGTTTAAAGCCTGTTATTGTTGGTAATGGCGGTAAAATTATTGACCAATATCCAAAAGGTCCTCAAAAACTAGTAAAAGGTAATTTTGTATTTTTAAAGACTGAGGGTAATATAACGTTACCAGATTTCACTAATTGGTCGTTACGTAATGTACTTGCTTTTAAGACGATGGCAAATTTAGAAATTGAAGTAGTCGGAGAGGGCTTTGTAGCTAGTCAGAGCGTTTCGGCAGGAACGGTAATTTCAGATAGTTCACCGATTGTCGTGAAGCTGAAAACGCCAGCTGAAAGCTTTAAGCAAGATGTAGAGACCCCGCCCGAGGGTGAAACAACTGAATAAACCCTGAATAGAAACCCACTTTTTTTCATACGTTGTAAAAAACAAGGTGTGATGTCGAATGAAGTGGATTTCTATCCATTCCAAAAAGCGATTGCGTATATTATACGTATTGTTTATGTTTGTAGCGATTGCGGTTGTTATTAGGCTTGTCTTCTTGCAAGTATTAGATCAAAAAGATCTGACAAAGAAAGCCGAAGAGAATTGGGACCGAGAAATTCCTTTTGCCAATGAGCGAGGGCATATTACTGACCGTAAGGGGAAAAATATTGTCACAAATAAGCTTGCGCCAACTTTGTATTTCATGCCTTCGCAAAGTAAGGATATTGAAGGAGCAGCAGCGAAAATTGCGCAAGTTTTGGGAGCAGATGAACAGAAGCTGTTGAAAAAAATGAAGGAAAAAGCATACTTAGTAAAGCTGGCACCTGAAGGGAAAAATATTTCGTATGAAAAAGCAGTGGAGTTACAAGGTATGCAGATTGAGGGATTATATAGCGGTGTCGATTATTCAAGGGATTACCCATACGGTACCCTACTATCTCGTTTTTTAGGCTTCACAGGTTATGATGCTCAAGGTTTAGCAGGAATTGAATATGAATACGATAAGTTGTTAAAGGCTAATTCTTCTGCAATACGGATCTTTACAGATGCGAAAGGGAATAATTTACCGAACGTAAAGAGCGCCTGGAAGGCTGGTGAAGATGGCGCAACGATCGAGCTAACGGTAGACGTAGATGTACAACAGGTCGTCGAGCGTGAACTGTCACAGGCAATGAAGCGTTATGATGCTGACCAAGCAATGGCGATTGCTATGAATCCGAATACTGGCGAGATTTTAGCGTTATCCTCATATCCAACCTTCGATCCGGCAGCATATCAAACGGTAGAGCCTGCTATCTACAATCGGAATTTACCAGTTTGGATGACATATGAGCCAGGGTCAACGTTCAAAATTATAACGCTTAGTGCTGCTTTAGAAGAAAATGTAGTGGATTTAGAGAAGGATACTTTTTATGATCCAGGCTATTCAATGGTTGCAGGAGCAAGATTGCGCTGTTGGAAGCGTGAAGGTCATGGCTCTGAAACCTTCCTTGAAGTTGTAGAAAATTCTTGTAACCCTGGCTTTATTGAATTAGGTCAACGAATAGGGAATGAAAAACTACTACAATATGTTAAAGATTTTGGTTTTGGCAAAAAAACAGGTTCTAACATCGCTGGCGAAGCTTCAGGGATTTTATTTTCCAAAGATTCTTTTGGACCTGTTGAGCAGGCCACAACTTCATTTGGCCAAGGTGTTGCCGTTACACCAATTCAGCAAGTGCAAGCAGTAGCCGCAGCAGTAAATGGGGGCAAGCTTTATACGCCATATGTTGTGAAGAAAATTATTAATCCTAATACTGGAGAAGTTATAGAACAGACTAAACCAGAAGTTAAAAAACAGGTTATTCGTGAGGAGACGTCTGCAAAGGTACGAGGTGCATTAGAATCTGTTGTAGCAAAAGGCTCAGGACGTCAAGCTTACCGAGATGGATTACGGATTGGTGGCAAAACAGGTACAGCACAAAAGGTGGAAAATGGGCGCTATAAAGACGGTGAATATATCGTATCGTTCATTGGCTTCGCACCTGCAGATAATCCGCAAATTGTCGTTTATGTAGCAGTAGATAACCCGAAAAAGGGAACACAGTTTGGCGGTGTGATCGCAGCTCCAATCGTTGGACAGATTATTGAAGACGTTGCACCTTTTGTTGGCATTGAAAAATCGAAGGAACAGCTTGAAAAGGATTATCGTTGGGGTGACCCAATTACTGTGAAGGTACCAAGTTTTATTGGTCAAACGAAGGACGATATTGCCAAGCAACATTATCCATTCCGTATTGAGTGGCATGGAGAAGGTACTAAAATTGGCAATCAACTGCCTGAAGTGGATAGTGTTATTAAACAAGATGGCATCATTCACCTTTATTTAGAGAACTAATATAACTTTACCTTTAAAAAATGGGAAAGAACCACTATTATAATGAAGGGTAGTAATAAATACATGAAAGTTTGTGCTTTTTTCTTCAAGAAGAAAGTGAAACAAGATTTAAAGGAGATTTTTCAATGAAACTCGCAACAACACTTACCATTTTAGCTATTGCTTTTATAGTAACAGTTATCCTGGCACCAATTAGTATTCCACTTCTTCGCCGATTAAAGTTCGGTCAAAGTATTCGTGAAGAGGGACCACAATCCCATATGAAAAAAGCTGGTACACCAACAATGGGTGGCATTATTTTCTTACTTGCTATTATCCTCACTACTGTTGGTGTAGGTAGCTTTTTAGATTTATTTACAACACAAACCGTCGTACTGTTATTAGTATTAATAGGGTTTGGGTTAATCGGCTTGTTTGATGATAGCTTAAAGGTTGTTTTTAAACGTAATTTAGGACTAACATCGCTTCAAAAGCTTATTGGTCAAATTGTCATTGCCATTTTGGCCTATTTCTTACTACATGTAGGATCGTTTGATACAACACTTGCAATACCATTTACAGATTGGACGATCGATCTTGGTATTTTCTATGTAGCCTTTTTAATTTTCTGGTTAGTAGGCTTCTCGAATGCAGTGAATTTAACAGACGGATTAGATGGACTTGTGGCAGGTACTGCATCTATTGCCTTTGCAGCATTTGGTGTTATTGCTCTGTTCCAAGATCAAGCTGACATCGCCTTATTTACATTTGCGGTAACAGGTGCATTATTAGGATTTTTACTTTTTAATGCGAATCCTGCAAAGGTATTTATGGGGGATACGGGTTCGTTAGCATTAGGTGGAGCTTTAGCCATGGTCTCTGTGTTAGAAAAAGCAGAATTCCTATTGTTATTAATTGGATTGGTATTTGTTATTGAAACATTATCCGTTATTTTACAGGTAGGTAGCTTCAAACTTCGTAAAAAACGTATTTTTAAAATGAGTCCTATTCATCATCATTTTGAATTATCAGGTTGGTCAGAATGGAAGGTAGTACTTGTCTTTTGGTCAACTGCTTTAGCAGTAGCATTGATTGCAGTTTTATCGGAGGCGTTCTTATGAGAAACTTTTTAGATTTACAACATAAAAAAGTCCTTGTTTTAGGTCTAGCTAAAAGTGGTGTGGCTGCAGCTGAGATTTTACATGAGCTTGGCGCCTTTGTGACGGTCAATGATTCTAAACCATTTGATGAAAGCCCAGATGCGCAAGGTCTATTGCAAAAGGGAATTACGGTTATTTGTGGCCGTCATCCTGAGGATTTACTCGATGAAGGCTTTGAATTATTAGTGAAAAATCCAGGGATTCCTTATAGTAACAAAATAGTAGCAGATGCAATAAACCGTGGAATCCCCGTATGGACAGAAATTGAGCTTGCCTATTTAATTAGTGAAGCGCCGTTTATCGGTATTACAGGATCAAACGGTAAAACAACAACGACAACAGTAATTTTCGACATGCTAAATAACGGTGGTTTACAACCGTTAATTGCAGGGAATATAGGGACAGTTGCATGTGGTGTTGCAAGAGAAGCACAAAAGGATAATGTAATTGTTACAGAGTTATCATCTTTCCAATTAATGGGTATTAAAACTTTTAAGCCAAAAATTGCTATATTAACAAATCTTTATGATGCTCATCTTGATTATCATGGGACGTTTGACAACTATGCAGAGGCAAAGTTTGGTGTTACACGTAATCAAGATGAAAGCGATTATTTTATCTATAATGCTGATCAGCCGATCGTTGTTGGCTATGCAACACAATCAAAAGCTAAAAAGGTACCATTTAGTTCTAAGGGACGTACGGATGAAGGAATTAGTGCGGATGATACAACAATTTACTGGCAAGGTGAGCCTTATCTAGATCGAGCAAATATCGCTTTGCCTGGTAAGCATAACTTAGAAAATATTTTAGCGGCTGTCGCAGCTTGTATTTTAGTCGGCTGTGACAAAGCTAAAATGGAAGAAGTTTTAGCGAAGTTTGGGGGAGTTCGTCACCGTACTCAGTTCGTGCGCGAATGGAACGGCCGCAAGATTTATAATGACTCAAAAGCAACAAACTGCTTAGCAACAAAAAGTGCTTTAGATGCATTCCAAGCACCTGTTATTTTACTGGCAGGTGGCTTAGATCGAGGACATTCGTTTGAAGAATTACGTCCATGTATGAGCCATGTAAAGGGTGTTGTTGCCTTTGGAGAAACAGGACTACGCTTTGTAGAATTTGCAAAGTCATGTGGTGTACAACAAACTGTCATTGCCCAAAATGTTGAGGATGCAGTACATTACGCGGCGCCAATGTCAGCAAAAGGCGATGTTATTCTATTATCTCCAGCATGTGCAAGTTGGGATCAATATGACAGCTTTGAAATACGAGGCGATGTTTTTATTGATGCTGTAATGAAGCTGTAATGAGCCTGTAATTATTTTAGAATATACTTGACTTGGAAGGATGGCAATACTGAGAGGGAAAGAAAGCTATTTATTGCTCGTCACAACATTGATGCTTTCTATAATCGGCATTATTTTCGTCTATTCTGCAGGTACCTATTGGAGTGCCGTTCATTATAGTGGAAAAATGCCGTTTTATATGAAGCAAAGTCTATACTTTGCGGTAGCTATTGTAGTGTTTTTAATCACTATTCGATTAAATATTTTAAAAGAGCAGTCCTTTTGGAAAATGGCCTATATATTTTCGTTAATTTTACTAGTCCTTGTACTTATACCAGGAATTGGACTAGTTCGAAATGGTTCTCAAAGCTGGATTGGCGTAGGTCCTTTAACAATTCAGCCAGCAGAGCTAACGAAAATTACAGTCATTGTATATATGAGCCATATTTTAGCACAGCATAAAACAGGCACGTCGATTGTTAATTGGCGGCATGGATTGATTTTATTATTGCCTGTAGTACTTATTATGCTTCAGCCTGATTTTGGTTCAGTTTTTATTCTCGTTGTGTCTGTGTTTTTATTGCTTTTTGTGGCAGGGTATCCTTTAAAGCTTTATGCAATGTTTTTGATAGCTGGAATTGCTGGATTAGTAGGCTTGATTGTTACAGCACCATACCGACTAAAGCGGATTGAGGCATTTATTGATCCGTGGGTCGATCCTTTAGGTAGTGGATTTCAGGCTGTACAATCATTAATGGCTATAGGCCCTGCTGGAATTTTCGGGCATGGTTTTGGACAAAGTAGGCAAAAGTTTTTATATTTACCTGAACCACAAAATGACTTTATTTATGCAATCATTCTAGAAGAGGTTGGATTACTTGGTGGACTTGTTATTTTAGCACTTTTCGTACTGGTGATTTATGCAGGCTATAAATTTGCAGTGCAAGCTAAAACAAGAACAGCATATTACGCAATCATCGGACTTGTAACGATGCTTGCCGTACAAGCATTTCTAAACATAGCAGTAGTGATTGGCTTAGTTCCTGTAACAGGTGTTACATTGCCTTTTATCAGCTATGGGGGAACATCTTTAGTAACAATGTGGCTAATAATAGGTATTATTTATCAATTAGCGAAATAAATATAAAGGAGGAGTACTTTTTTGGAGAAAGTAATTGACATAGAAGATCGCATACCTACGCTAAAAAAGCGACGAAAAAAGCGTACAAATCGGAAATTTATAGTGCTAATATTACTTTTCTTTACTGTGTTAGCAGTACTCCTTTATTTTCAATCTCCTTACAGTAAAATCAACAAAATAACAGTCAACGGTGCTCGATTAGTAGAAGAACAATATTATATAAAGACAAGTACTCTTACAACGGGGAAGTCGATGTGGGGATTTAAAGTAGAAGACGTAGAGAAAATATTACTAAAGGATAAATGGGTGAAAGAAGCACATGTTAAGCGTAATTGGCTTCGAGGTGTGACCATAGATATTAAAGAATGGAAAAAGGTTGCGTACTTAGCCGGTGACGGTACTTATTATCCATTGCTTGAAAATGGTAAGCGCTTTGAACAAGTTGGGGATGATATCCCGATTGATGCACCTGTATTTATCGGCATAACTGGTGAAAAGACAATTAAGAAGCTCGTTAAGCAATTAGCACAATTAAACCCAGAAGTATTAGCATTAATTTCTCAAGTCAATACAAATAGTAATGAAACAAATCCTAATGCAATCAAGCTCTATATGAACGATGGCTATGAAGTTCGTGCCGTTATTCAAACTTTAGCAGAAAAACTAAATCATTACCCTTCGCTTGTGGCACAAATTCCAAATTTGGAGAAGGGGGTTATCGATTTAGAGGTCGGCTCGTATTATCGTCCTTTCAATACGGAGTACAACCAAAATATTGATTTAGATCAAGATGCGGCCAACCAGGAAGTGAAAAAAGATGAACAACAAGAAAAAGAATAGCAAAGAAAATTTCTTTTCAAGAAAACAATTTCAGTTGCTTATCGTTTGTGTAACTATGGGGTTTATCATTGGCTATTCCTACAACCAGGCAAAAGAGAATCGAGATACAGGTTCGACTAATAAGGAGCTTTTCGAGCAAGAGGATTCTTATCGTGAGGAGTTAATTGCACAACAAGAGCGCAATAAAGAATTATCAGAAGAGGCGAATGCTTTGCAAGAAAAAATTCGCAAGTATGAAAAATCGTTTGTCGCTAGCAAAAAGGATTATACAAAGCTTGTTGAAGAAGCAGAGGATTTACGCTTGTTGTTAGGTGATTTAAATTCAGAAGGAAAAGGGATACGTATTACCCTTCAAGATGGTGATTACAATCCAAAATCCGTTAATCCTAATGATTATATCGTGCATGAAAGTCATATTTTTAAATTGCTCAATGAACTTAAAATTTCTGGTGCGCAAGCAATTGCTATTAATGGTCAACGTGTTTTAGCGAATTCTTATATACGCTGTAATGGACCAGTCATCACTATTGATGGCAAGCAACACCCAGCTCCATTCGTCGTCGAAGCTGTAGGAGATTCAGCAACATTAATAGCTGCCTTAAACTTAACTGGTGGCGTTGTGGATCAATTATTAAATGACAATATAGTTGTATCATTAGAAGAAGATCAAAAGCTTGCAATGCCAAAAGCAAAAGTAGAAAGTTAAACGATTTCAAGTCAATATTTACAGATTAAATTTGGTTATAGCCTCTAGGTAGCTTATAGATATGCAAAGTTCAAGGTCTAAGGCGTAAATCTGTGAGGGGTTACGATACGTCTAGGAGGGGCTATTTTGAAAAAAAATATGTTTACCCGAATAACGATCGTGCTATTTATTATCGGTTTGATGATAGCGGTACAATACAATACCATAAAGCAACCAGCTGAGCGAGATACACGAGATATTTGGGCCATAAGAGAGGAATTAGCAGAAGAGAAGCAAAGGCATTCCGCGTTATTAGCAGAAATTCGCTCACTTAATGAAGTAGTGGGTCGCTATGAGCAATCTGAGAAAGCAAATTTACAGTCAGCATTAAATGAAACGCTGAATCGTTTAAAACTACAGGCCGGGCTAACGGAAGTCACAAGTCCAGGAGTTATACTTCGAGTTGAACCAGCACCCGAATTAGTTGAAATGGGGTATGAAATTAAAGAAATTACACCTGATTTACTAACCCAATTACTAAATGCTCTGTTTAAAAACAATGCAGCGAGTGTCTCGATAGATGGAAATCGCGTTGTTCAGACGACAGCCATTCGAGACATAAATGGAAAGACTACAGTGAACAGTGTACCACTGTCCTCACCACCCTTTGAAATTTATGTTGGGACAAGCTCTTTTAAAGAAGCTCAAAAAATGTACAACTCGTTACAAGCTTCTACATTTATCGATTCCTTTTATTTGGATAACTTTAATTTAATAATAGAGGAACCATCTGAGCATTTAACAATCCCAGCATTTGATCAGCCATTGACAAATGATTATTTAGCAGAGGTGGAAAAAGGAGAATAATATATGTGGCTACCATTTTTAGGTTTGATATTTGGACTTGCCCTTGGCTTGTTAACAAATATACAAATACCCTCTATATATGAAAATTATCTGTCAATAGCTGTTTTAGCAGCTTTAGATACATTATTTGGCGGTATTCGTGCTCAATTACAGCAAGTATATGACGATAAAGTATTTGTGTCAGGATTCTTTTTTAATATAGCTTTGGCAGCAGGATTAGCCTTTTTAGGTGTGTATTTAGGGATAGACTTGTATTTAGCTGCTATTTTCGCTTTTGGAGTACGTTTGTTCCAAAATATAGCAATAATTAGGCGTATTCTACTAACTCGTTTAGATGAGAAACGTCATAAAAAGAACAAAAATTCCATAGAATGAGAGAAAAATTGAGCAAAATGCTCGATTTGCTTAGACATTATGCTGAATTTACAATAGAATGAGAATAAGAGCATTTTTTCAAGGAGGTGCAGCTAATTGAATCAGCAAGATTTATATATTTCCCTTGATATAGGATCCTCCTCTATCAAGGTATTAATAGGTGAAATGAGCGACGGGCAATTACATGTAATTGGCGTCGGAAATGTAAAATCGAATGGAGTTCGAAAAGGTGCAATTGTTGATATTGATGCAACAGTTCAATCGATTCGAAAAGCAATAGATCAAGCTGAACGAATGACAGGGTATCAAATTAATGAAGTCGTTTTAGGTGTTCCTGCTAACCAGACGATGTTACAGCTAGTTAAAGGTGTTGTCGCTGTAAATAGTGAAAATAGAGAAATTACAGATGATGATTTAGATAGAGTGGTAGAATCTGCACAAGTCATGTCAATACCTCCTGAACGTGAATTAGTAAATATTATTCCAAGACAATTTATTGTGGATAATTTAGATGAAATCAAAGATCCGCGAGGTATGATTGGTATTCGTTTAGAAATGGATGCCACAATGATCACAACTTCCAAAACACTTTTACACAATGTTTTACGTTGTGTAGAACGTGCAGGTCTTAGTATTCGAGAAATCTATTTACAACCATTAGCAGCAGGTTACTTTGCATTAACAGAGGATGAAAAAAACCAAGGTACCGCTTTCATTGATTTAGGAGGCGGTTCAACGACTATCACAGTATTCGAAGAAGGCCTGTTAACTCATACGGGTGTCATTCCAGTTGGTGGCGATCATATTACGAAAGATATTTCAATCGTCTTAAAAACACCAACAGAACAGGCAGAACAAATTAAACATCAATTTGGACATGCCTTTTATGATGACGCATCAGACGATGAGCTCTTCGAAGTACCAGTTGTAGGGACAGATTCAACAGATCAGTACAGTCAGCGCTTTATATCAGAAATAATTGGCGCTCGTTTGGAAGAATTATTTGAGTTAGTCATCGACGAGTTAGCCCGTCTAGGTGTAAGAGATTTACCAGGCGGTGTTGTTTTGACAGGAGGCGTTGCAAAGCTTGAGGGAATTGCTCAACTGGCACGCCAGATACTGCAAACACGTGTTAGAATATATACACCTGACTATATTGGCGTTAGAGAGCCTTCATTTACGACGGCAGTTGGACTTATTCGTTACGCCTATTTAGAAGATGATTTTTATGGGAAAAGTACAAATACGCAGCCTATCGAATATGCAGTTGTAGGATCCCCTACAGCAACACCTAAGAAGCAAGAATATGCTGCACCTTCAGAATCAAAAGGAAGCGTAATCGGAAGAGCAAAAAAATTATTTGATAAATTTTTTGATTAACTTCTTTCAGCAAATCTCTTTTGTAGCGAAAGCAAAGCGTCAGCTACAGAAGTCTCCACCTCTATAGGTGGTGAGATAAATTCGGATTTAAGCTACTTTTCAGCAGATGTCCAAACACCTGCTGAAAGAAGGTAATGCCTCCGGCGGATGTCACGGAATCGGAAATGAGTTCTTAGTGGATGTTAGCCTAAAATCATCGCATCCATGCGATAAAGGCTAACTGACCTGCGTCATGCAGGCCTAAGCACAAAGCCGATTCCGGACGAATTATACCGAGGCATAATTGATCTTGAATGCGTAATGAATGATACAGAGTCGAGTTACCGTGGGAGGAAAAAGAAATGTTAGAATTTGATACAAGTGTTGATCAACTTGCAGTAATAAAAGTCATTGGTGTTGGTGGCGGCGGTAACAACGCTGTCAATCGAATGATAGAACATGGTGTACAAGGTGTTGACTTTATCGCAGTAAACACAGATGCACAAGCACTAAATTTATCGAAAGCAGAAATAAAGCTACAGATTGGAACAAAACTTACACGTGGATTAGGTGCAGGTGCAAATCCTGAAGTAGGGAAAAAAGCTGCTGAAGAGAGCCGTGAACAATTAGAAGAGGTTCTACGCGGTGCAGATATGGTATTCGTTACAGCTGGAATGGGCGGGGGAACTGGTACTGGTGCCGCGCCAGTAATCGCTCAAATTGCTCGCGATTTAGGAGCTCTTACAGTCGGTGTTGTAACGCGTCCATTTACGTTTGAAGGTCGCAAACGACAAACACAAGCTATCGGCGGTATTGGTGGCATGAAGGAGTCTGTTGATACTTTAATCGTTATTCCGAACGACAAGCTGTTACAAATTGTTGATAAATCTACGCCAATGCTAGAGGCATTCCGTGAAGCAGATAATGTTTTACGACAAGGTGTACAAGGCATTTCGGATTTAATTGCAACGCCAGGTCTTATTAACTTAGACTTTGCAGACGTAAAAACAATTATGTCTAACAAAGGTTCAGCGTTAATGGGTATTGGTATAGCTACAGGTGAAAACCGTGCTGCAGAAGCAGCTAAGAAAGCTATTTCAAGTCCTTTACTTGAATCATCAATTGATGGCGCTAAAGGTGTCCTCATGAATATTACTGGTGGCTCAAATCTAAGCCTATTTGAAGTACAAGAGGCTGCAGATATTGTAGCATCAGCATCAGACGAAGAAGTAAATATGATTTTCGGTTCTGTTATTAACGAAAATCTAAAGGATGAAATTATTGTTACAGTTATTGCGACTGGTTTCTCAGAGGAAGCATTACAGCAACAGCGTAATACTACACGACCAACGTTAAATACAAATAGACAAGCTGCACAACAACAGCAAGCGCCGATTCGTGAGCAACGTCAAGATGTGCATGTACAGCAAGAACAACCACGCCAAAATCAACAAAATTATGTACAGGATGACATGCTTGAAGTACCAGCATTTTTACGTAACCGTAAAAATCGCGGATAAATTAGCATCCAAACTTTAAAAAGTAAAGCTCGTATTTTACATTATGTGAAATACGAGCTTTTTTGTGTTGTTGAAAAACTATTATGTTATGAATGTTGTTGCTACTGTCGCTACGCTTTCGCACTGAAAATACTTGTTTTCTTTAAATTAGAGATTGACATCCCCAGAAGATATATTCTATGAAGTGGTTGATTGGAGTGGAGACTGGCGACTTCTTGGGGGGAAGCAATAGAGGAACGAAGGCTAAAGGTATCACATCCTGTGATAACGCCTTCTTGACCAAGTGCTGCTGTCGCTACGTTGCACTCACGCTTTCGCGCAAAAAACATCTGTTGGCCCGAGACCCTGCAGCGAGCAACGCGAGTTTAGGCGGCTCATCGAACGCCCCCAGGATGCTTTGCTCTGTGCGAAAGTGAAGCGTCGGCAACAAATGTTATTTCTGTGCGAAAGCGAAGCGTCAGCAACAAATGTTATTTCTGTGCGAAAGCGAAGCGTCAGCAACAAATGTTTTTCTGTGCTGTGCGAAAGCGAAGCGGCAGCAGCAAAGCGCCCAGTCGGAACGAAATCACCCCCTCGCCTTGCAGAAAAGCTTTAATATGCCAGCATAATTTCATTCATATTCCATTGATATTTTCAGTGACTAAAAAATTAATTATGTTCAAATGTGTAAGGAAAAGATGTATTTTGTCAAAACATTTTAATAAAATGATGCGATTGTTTGACAATATTTGTGGGAGTAACATGCTAACTTTGTATGTAGGAGGCGGCTGTTATGTATGGAGAATGGCTGGTGCTCATTAATACACTTTTTAATCTAGCGATACTCAAGTTTACGGCAAAAGTAACAGGGGTTTTTGTAAAGAACACGAGATTATTAATGAGTTCTATTTGTAGTAGTTTTGTAGCTGTAATTGGTGGACAAATGCTGTTAACGATGCTACTGAGCTTTATCTTACTGATCGGACTAGCTTTTCGCTTCAAGATTCGAAGCTTTCAAAAGCAAGGACCAATCGTTTTAACAGCAACAATTATTATTGGTGGATTATTAACTGCATTACAACCGTATTTAAAGAATCTTTCTGTTGTCCATTTTATAATGATTTGCCTACTACTAGCTGTTGGAAATCTTGTAGCTTTTTATAAGCAATGGGGATTTGTAAAGCTTGAGCGGTTAAGTGGTCAGTTTGTGTTTGATACGACGTTAAAAATTTTTGATGTAAAGATACCGCTTTCTGCATTTGTGGATACGGGAAATCAAGCGATTGAGCCACTATCGGGAAAACCTGTACACTTTGTCTCTTATGCAGCATTACGTCCACACTTACCTGCAGCATTTTGCAAGTCATTATTAGAATGGCAAGAAACTGATCCGTATAATGTATCCATGTTTTCAGAAGATTATCAGCGTTATATTCGATTTATTCATGTCAATACAGTACAACAGCAATCGGTTGTATTAGGTTTTCGCTTTGAAGAGTGGCATATAAAGGGGGAGGACTCACAAGTGAAAACGAATGAATATATCGTTTTAACAAAAAAGGCTAAAAATTT
Organism: Lysinibacillus sp. NPDC095746; assembly: GCF_044763535.1. Taxonomy (NCBI): domain Bacteria; kingdom Bacillati; phylum Bacillota; class Bacilli; order Caryophanales; family Bacillaceae; genus Lysinibacillus; species Lysinibacillus sp. NPDC095746. Next base: position 23,680 of record NZ_JBIWGL010000012.1, on the reverse strand, counting down.
TCCACATAGCACAGCAGCAATTTTGCATTTTTCAGCGCTTTCAAATAACTCATAGAGGGGGAGAACTATTGCTTCTTAGGCTACTTGCTAGCTTGAAAAAATTTTGGAGTAAGTTTCGGAGTCGTGAAACGTACTATATAGGGGGAAATGATTCATTGCCAGTGCCATTAAGTCGAGAAGAAGAAGTTACAGTCATTGCATCCTTTATGAATGGTGATTTACGAGCTAGAGATACACTAATTGAACGTAATTTACGTCTTGTTGTTTATATTGCTAGACGTTTTGATAATACGGGAACGCCGATTGAGGATTTAATAAGTATTGGCTCAATCGGTTTAATAAAGGCGATAGAAACGTTCAATACAGATAAAAATATTAAGCTTGCCACATACGCATCTCGTTGTATTGAAAATGAGATTTTGATGCATTTACGTAAAACAAGTCGCATGAAGGGTGAAGTTTCACTAGATGAACCATTAAACTCCGATGCTGATGGAAACGAGTTGTTATTGTCTGATATTTTAGGTACTGAAGAGCATATTATTTTAGACAATGTAGAGAAGAAAATTGAGCGTCAACATATGTTTCATGCCATTAATTTACTAGGTGCGCGTGAACGATATATTATGGAATGTCGTTTTGGCCTCAATGGAAAAATTGAAATGACTCAAAAAGAAGTTGCTGATCATTTAGGTATTTCGCAATCCTATATTTCCCGATTAGAGAAGAAAATTATTCAAGATTTACGTGAAAATCTGAATCAGCCAATATCTTAGAGAGGGAAATTTAACCTACCTAAAATTGGTCTTGGCTTTTGTGCATATTCTCGTTTCTCTCGGACAAACTGATGTAACGGTTTAGTCAGAGAATAACATCCGGAGGAATCGAATATGCGAACTAAAGTAGATCTTTGCGGCTTAGATACATCGACTTTGCCAATTTTAAAGCACGAGGAAATGAAAGAACTATTCATTCGTTTACAAGCTGGAGAAAGTGAGATTAGGGAAGAGCTTGTAATGTGCAATTTAAGGTTAGTGCTCAGTATAGTCGGTAGATTTGCCTACAGGGGTGAACAGGCAGATGATTTATTTCAGGTAGGCTGTATTGGCCTCATGAAAGCTATTGATCATTTTGATTTGAAGCATAATGTACGTTTTTCAACATATGCTGTTCCAATGATCATTGGTGAAATTCGTCGCCATCTGCGTGATCATCATGCATTGCGCGTTTCTCGTTCTTTAAGAGATATTGCATATAAGGCAATGCAGGCAAAAGAACAATGGATAACCGATAATTTACGAGAGCCAACAATTGAAGAAATTGCTGAAATGATTGACATGAAAAAGGAAGATGTTTTATTTGCTCTAGATGCCATTCAAGATCCAGTTTCCTTACAGGAACCCATTTATTCAGACGGTGGAGACGCTGTTTATATGATGGACCAATTACGTGATGATGATGTATCGGAAGATCAATGGGTTGCCTACGTGTCAGTAAAGGAAAGTTTGCAAAAGTTAGATGATCGTCAACAAATGATTGTTGCAAAGCGTTTTTATTACGGTGAGACACAAACTGAAATTGCAAAAGAATTGGGGATTTCTCAAGCGCAAATTTCACGTCTAGAAAAAAATGCAATTGAAACAATGCAGAAAGATTATAAGTAAAAAACAATGCGCACCCGAATGCTCGGTGCGCATTTTAATTTATATCAATGGTATAAATTAAGTAGGGCTCCTCGGTAAAATGAGGGGGTGATTTCCGTTCTGACTGGGCGCTTTGTAGCTGACGCTTCGCTTTCGCACAGAGCAAAGCTTCCTGGGGGCGTCCGATGTGCCGCTTCGCTGCGCTGCAGGGTTTCATCTGTGACGCTGATCCCCAAGGAGTCGCCCAATCTCCACTCCAATCAACGAATTCACATAGCATAAATCCACTTCCATAAGCAATAATTTAAGTGATAAAAAAACGTTACTTTAGCAAAAGGGTTTTGTCTATGTGTCAGCGGCAAATGTTTTCTGTACGAAAGCGAAGTGTTAACGTAGCGGCAGCAATAATAGATATACAATCACGTCATTGTTATAAGTCTATTCTGTTCGGTTATAGCGTCCACTATTGAAATAAATAAAATTTATAAAAATTCTACGCTATGCTGATTGGAGTGGAAGGCTACTCGACTCTCGCCCACAGGAAAGCGAGTAGCCTGGAACGGAAATCACCTCTTCTTTTTGCCAAAGAGAGATTCCTTAATCATTTCATTTTCATTTAAACAACAATAAACACATAAATATAAAGAGAAAACATAGTTTGTTGAGATAAAACGATGTTGAGAGTAATTGATTTAGGGAGGGATAAAATGCGTTTCTCGATATTACAGCAAAAAGAAGTTATTGAAGCAGGCAATGGACGCTTTTTAGGATTTGTGGTAGATGCAGAGGTATCCAAAGAAACAGGCTATGTAACGGCTTTTATGATTGCAGAACCCCGTAAATATCTAGGGTTTTTTCGCGGAGAAGAATCTGTTAGGAAAGTGTATATGAAAGATGTACTTGTAGTGGGAAAAGATGTAATTTTAGTAAAAGCACTATCCTAAAGAGAAAAATATCTAGACAAAGTAAGCAATTTTAAAGCATAGACGGGGTAAAAGTACTTTCACATAGGCCAGGCTATTCATTGATAATTCAAGCATTGCTTGTTACAATAAAAGAAACTATTGTTGTAAAGTTGGGAAAAACAGTGACAAAAATCTTAGTAAATTTGAAGAAAATTAATGATCTTATACAAACAGCAAAAAAACGTGCAAATCGTGAAACAGAAAAAGTCCAAGTTATTGCAGTGACAAAAGAAGTTTCTGTAGAAAGAACACAAGAAGCAATTGATGCGGGGCTTATACATTTAGGTGAGAACCGTCCTGAAGGCTTAAATCGTAAAATTGAAACGATTCAAGCTGATGTACATTGGCATTATATCGGGTCTTTACAAACTCGCAAGGTCAGACAAGTTATTAACAGTATTGATTTTTTACATTCATTAGATCGTTTGAGTTTAGCACAGGAAATTGAAAAAAGAGCAGACAAACCTGTCAAATGTTTTGTACAAGTTAATGTATCTGGCGAGGAAGCAAAACATGGTTTATCGATTGAAGAAGTCCTGCCTTTTATTGAATCATTAAAGGATTTTACAAAAATTCAAATTGTTGGTTTAATGACAATGGCACCAAACACAGATGAGGATACAATTATTCGCTCTGTTTTTAAGCAATTAAAACAATGTCAACAGCAAATAGCCGAGCAAGGATTCGCGCACGCTCCTTGTACCGAGTTATCAATGGGCATGTCTAATGACTTTGAAATTGCGGTAGAAGAAGGGGCTACATTTGTTCGAGTTGGAACGGCTCTTGTTGGAAATGAAAGAAGGGAACAGGATGAGCATGAAAAATAAAATTAAAAATTTCTTTTATCTTGAGGAAGAACTAGAAGAAGAAATCACGCAAGCTCCTATTCAACAGCAACAACCCGTACAACAACAGCAACAGATTCAATCTGCGAAGCCTAAAAAAATGATGAAGGAGCGTAAAGCGCAAGTTCAGGAAATTTTTCCACAAAGTACAACACCTACAAACAACATAGTAAGTTTGCAGGCAGCAATGAATTCTAAAGGCGCAAAAGTTATCTTAGTTGAACCTAGAGTTTATGCCGAAGCACAGGATATTGCTGAACACTTGAAAAATAAGCGTGCAACGATCGTCAATTTACAACGTATTGAGCGAGAGCAAGGTGTACGAATTATTGATTTTTTAAGTGGCACAGTGTATGCACTTAGCGGTGATATCCAAAGAATCGGTAAAGACATTTTCCTATGCACACCTGATAATGTAGAAGTGTCTGGCGAAATTTCAAATTTTATTTTAGACGATAATTAATAGCGAGGATTGTAGTTTATATGGATTTATGGATAATTCTAAGTTATATATCATTAGCATTTAACGTGTATTCTTATATGTTAGTTGGATATGTTTTAATGTCATGGGTACCTGCTATACAAGATTCAGCAATTGGCCGTTTCCTTAAAATAGTATGCGAGCCTTACTTAAGTATTTTTAGGAAATTTATCCCTCCCATTGGGATGATTGACATTTCACCGATTGTGGCGATTTTTTTACTTAATTTTATTAAAAATGGGCTTTTTATTGTTATTCAAAAAATATTCTTTATGTTTTAATAAAAGAAATCCTCACGAACGGTGGGGATTTTTTATTTATGGGAAATACTAAATTTAAAAATATTTAGTGCTGATTTCCCTAGAACTCCACAGCAGAAGCAGCAAGACCCTGAGCGAAGCGGCTTGTTGTATGCCCTAGGAATGCAATAAGCCGGAACACATTTTGATTTTTTTATAAATCCTTAAAATACCAATGAAATGATACAAATAAAAGAGTGATAATAGAGGTGAAGTTATATGGAGCATTTAATACAGCATTTTAGGAAAGATGAACAGCCTTTCATTGAACAAGTTGTGGGCTGGCAGCATGAGGTAGAGGATCGATATGCTCCAAAGCTTACTGATTTTCTAGATCCCAGACAGCGCTTTATTGTAGCATCGATAATTGGGCAGTATGATACATTAAAAACAGCTAGTGCTGGGCTCTTTGATGAAGCAGAAAGACAACGCATGCTAATTTATCCTACTTATTATGAGCCTATGGAGGAAGATTTTCAGCTTACAGTATTTACGATTCAATATCCTGTGAAATTTGTCCAATTACGACATCCAGATGTCCTTGGAGCTTTGTTATCTTTAGGGTTGGATCGTGGCAAATTCGGTGATATTCGTGTCAATGACCATCTTGTACAATTTGTAGTAGCGATTGAGGTAGCTGAATATGTACGCTTACATTTAACAGGCATTGGCAAGGTAAAGGTACATGTAGAATCGATTAAAGAGACGGAGCCTTTGCTACAAAACGAGGATGAGTGGCTAGAAGAATCTCATACTGTTTCTTCTATGCGTTTAGATGTGATTATTTCAACGATTTTAAAAATTTCTCGCCAAAAGGCACAAGCATTAATTACAGGTAATAAGGTACGTGTCAATTGGACTGAACGAGATTCAGTTGCTTTTGAATTACAAGAAGGAGATATTTTATCTGTACGTGGAAACGGTCGAATAAAAATTATGATGACTGAAGGTCGTACAAAAAAAGATAAAATTCGTTTACAAATCGGTCGATTGACCCAAAAAAGCTAAAAATCAAGTGAATTCCATTAATTTTTACTGCTAAGTTGTTGGAACAATTGTATAATAGAAAGTACGAATGTACATGTAAAGGAGAGAAGGATCGTATGCCATTATCACCTATTGATATACATAATAAGGAGTTTACTAAATCTTTCAGAGGTTATGCTGAAGATGAAGTAAATGAATTTTTAGATCAAATTATCAAAGACTATGAAATTTTGTTACGTGAAAAAAAGGAAGTAGACAGACAACTAGAAATTTCCTTAGAACAAGCGAGACATTTTAACTCATTAGAGGAAACGTTACAAAAATCAATTGTTGTTGCACAAGAAGCAGCTGATGAAGTACGAAGAAATTCTCAAAAAGAGGCTAAACTCATTGTGAAGGAAGCAGAAAAAAATGCTGATCGTATTATCAATGAGGCTTTAACCAAGGCCAGAAAAGTGACAATTGAAATTGATGAGCTGAAAAAGCAATCAAAGGTATTCCGTAATCGTTTTAAAATGCTTGTAGAAGCACAGCTGGATTTATTAAATGCAGACGATTGGGACCATTTGCTACAATATGATATTGACCTTACTGAAATTCAAGCATCTGTTGAAGAAGCACAGGAAGCTGATCAAGTTTAATCCTATAGTAGGTAGCAATAAGTGAAACTTGACGTGATAGTATGATTTTCATATACTAATGTAATAGTAATTATTTAGAACACATATGCAAAATAGGCAGAGACGAAGACAGTATTTGTTAGGCGTAGTTAAGCGATTTGGGGATAGTGCGAGCCCGAACAAGCAATTAACAATGAACATCACTTCTGAGCTAAAATAACTGAATGCAGTAAGTTATTTCGTGATGCACGACGTTAACGTGCTTGAAGAGTGGTAGTACGATTTTGTGCTACAATTAGGGTGGTACCGCGAGTATAAGCTTCTCGTCCCTTTGAGGGATTGAGGGGCTTTTTTTATGTTCAAATGGCGGAAGGCTTCCATTGGCCCTATACTTTCGTTATTGAAAAGTATTGATTTTGCTAATAACTTTTCTCAAAACGACTGCCGTGAATATAAGTTATGCACACCCCTTAGAAAGTGAAATCAACCCTGCGTTATGGTGATGAGTCTAATAATTGTCGTTTATTGAACGCCTAAGTGCATATGTTCTTTGTTTGTAAACATAAAGGAGGAATTGAAAAATGGTTGAGTACAAAGATACTTTATTAATGCCAAAAACAGATTTCCCAATGCGTGGAAATTTACCGGCAAATGAACCGAAGATGCAAGAAAAATGGGATGAAATGGACATTAATAAATTACAGATGGAGCGTACTAAAGGTTACCCTGAGTATGTATTACATGATGGGCCTCCATATGCAAATGGTGATATCCATATTGGCCATGCATTAAACAAAGTGCTGAAAGATATGATTACACGTCATCGCTCGATGACTGGCTACCATGTAAACTATATTCCAGGCTGGGATACTCATGGTTTACCAATTGAGCAAGCACTTACGAACAAAGGTGTAAAGCGCAAAGAAATGTCTGTTGCTGAATTCCGTAAATTATGTGAAGAGTATGCTTACGAGCAAATCGACAACCAACGTACACAATTCCGCCGTTTAGGTGTTCGTGGTGATTGGGAAAATCCATATATTACATTAAAGCCTGAATTTGAAGCTCGTCAAATTGAAGTTTTCGGAAAAATGGCTGAAAAAGGCTATATTTATAAAGGGTTAAAACCAGTTTACTGGTCTCCATCATCTGAATCTGCACTTGCAGAAGCAGAGATCGAATATAAAGATATTAAATCGCCTTCGATTTATGTAAGCTTTGCGATTAAAGATGCTAAAGAGGTTGTCCCAGCAGATGCTAAAATTATCATTTGGACAACAACACCTTGGACAATTCCGGCAAACTTGGGGATTTCTGTAAACCCTGAATTTATCTATGTAGTTGTTGCAGTTGCCGATAAAAAATTCATCATTGCAAAAGAATTATTAGCAACAGTTGCAAACGAACTTGAGTGGGAATCGTATGAAGTTGTTCAAGAAGTTAAAGGTGAAGCATTAGATCGAATTGTTGCACAGCATCCATTCTACGACCGTGAATCTCTTGTGATGGTTGGAGAGCACGTAACTGCTGAAGCGGGTACTGGCTGTGTTCATACAGCACCAGGACACGGGGAAGATGACTATCATATTAGTAAGCAATATGGTCTACCAATTCTTAGCCCTGTTGATAATAGCGGCTGCTACACAGATGAAGCACCTGGTTTTGAAGGTGTATTCTACAATGATGCTAACAAATTAATTACAGAAAAATTAAAAGAAGTCGGTGCATTAGAAAAGCTTAGCTTCTTTACACACTCTTATCCACATGACTGGCGTACAAAAAAACCAGTTATTTATCGTGCAACACCACAATGGTTTGCGTCAGTTGATGCATTCCGTGATGAGTTACTAGACGCTGTAAAATCAACAACATTTACACCTGCTTGGGGTGAAACTCGTCTTTATAATATGATTCGTGACCGTGGAGACTGGGTAATTTCACGTCAACGTGCCTGGGGTGTGCCAATTCCAATTTTCTATGCTGAAAATGGCGAACCAATTATTACACCAGAAACAATTGCCCATATCTCTGCATTATTCCGTGAGCATGGGTCAAATATTTGGTTCCAAAAAACAGCTAAAGAATTATTACCGGAAGGCTTCACGCATGCAGGTAGCCCGAACGGTGAATTTACAAAAGAAAACGATATTATGGACGTTTGGTTTGACTCAGGTTCTTCTCACCAAGGTGTATTAGTAGAACGTGGTATGAAATATCCAGCTGATCTTTATTTAGAGGGCTCTGACCAACACCGTGGATGGTTTAACTCATCATTAATTACTTCTGTAGCTATTAATGGCTATGCACCATATAAGGGACTATTAACTCATGGTTTCGTGCTAGATGGTGAAGGTCGTAAGATGAGTAAATCGTTAGGGAATGTAATTATCCCGAAAAAAGTTATGGATCAATATGGAGCAGATATTCTTCGTTTATGGGTTGCTTCTGTAGATTATACAGCCGACGTTCGTATCTCAATGGATATGTTGAAGCAAGTATCTGAGGTTTATCGAAAAATCCGTAACACATTCCGTTTCTTACACGGAAATATAGCTGATTTCGATGCAACGAAAGATCGAGTAGCATATGAGGATCTTCGTGAAATGGATCAGTATGTTTATATGCGTCTACAGGATGTATTAAAAACTGTACGTGCTGCATATGATCGCTATGATTTCGCAGCTGTTTATCATGCAGTGAATAACTTTGTTGCAGTAGAACTATCTTCATTCTATTTAGATATTGCAAAAGATGTAGTGTACATCGAAGGCCATGACAACAAAGATCGCCGTGCGATGCAAACAGTTATTTATGATACATTAATGACATTAGTAAAAGTAATGTCACCTATTATTCCTCATACAAGTGACGAGATGTGGTCTTACTTACATGCTCAAGGTGTTGTAGAAGAGGTATCTGTACAATTAACAGACTTCCCAGAGGTAGATGAACATGCAAACTTCGAAAGTCTACGTGCAAAATGGGTGAAAATTATTGATGTTCGTGACGATATTTTAAAAGCATTAGAGGAAGCTCGTAATGCAAAAACAATTGGTAAATCACTTGAAGCAAAAGTGACAGTTTATGCGAAAGAAGATGTGGCAGCATTATTAAATGATGCAAGCATTGATTTTGCACAGCTTTCAATCGTTTCTGCTTTTGAAGTAGCGTCAATTGAAGCCGCACCTGCAGATGCATTAGCTCTAGAGCATGCATCGATTGTTGTAGAAAAAGCAACAGGTGAAAAATGTGAGCGTTGCTGGTCTATTTCTGAAACAGTCGGTTCAAACGAAGCACAACCAACAGTGTGTGCGCGTTGTGCAGAAGTTGTAGAAAAGTATTACGTTTAAAATAACAATAGTAATGCAAACTAAAATAAAAATTTCTAGGTAATGAATAACGCAAGTCTCCTTGGTAATAGGGGCTTGCGTTTTTTTGAAGGCCGAGAGCGACGGATGAAAATCAAAGGGACGGAAAGAACAGAAGAAGCGACGGATAGAGCAGCCAAAATCGTGGATAGAATGGTCAAAATCGTGGATAGAACCACCAAAGTCGTGGATAGAGTAGCCAAAGCGACGGATGAAAACCAGAGCAACGGAAAGAAGAGTCGAAACGATGGATAGAGAAGCCAAAGTCGTGGATAGAACCACCAAGATCGTGGATAGAGTAGCCAAAGCGACGAAAAGAAGAGCCGAGAGCGACGAAAAGAAGAGCCGAAACGATGGATAGAACAGCCAAAGTCGTGGATAGAACCACCAAAATCGTGGATAGAACCACCAAAGTCGTGGATAGAGTAGTCAAAGCGATAGACAGCACACCAAACATCAGCAGGGAGCGCCGAGTAGGAACGAAAATCCCTTCACACAATGGTATTGATCTATATTTTCATGCTATATTAGTTATTCTGAGATGGGCTGTTATGGTAGAATAGGTTAGATGTTGAGCGAACGGAGGAGTGTCTGTGTATAAATATTATGGATTGGCCGCATTTGTAGTTATTTTAGATCAGTGGACAAAATGGCTAATTGTGAAAAATATGGAGTTTGGTGAACGAATTTCAGTATGGGATCCGTGGTTTGGGATATTGTCTCATCGAAATAGAGGAGCGGCATGGGGAATGTTAGAAGGACAAATGTGGTTATTTAGCATTGTCACGATAGGCGTTATTTGTGCGATCCTGTACTTTTATCATAAAGAGGCTAAAGGTAAACCTATTTTTCAAGTAGGCTTAATGTTTTTATTAGGTGGGGCTGTAGGTAATTTTATTGACCGTATTTTTAGAGGTGAAGTGGTCGATTTTGTAAATGTCTTAATACCAGTAATTAATTATGATTTCCCAATTTTCAATATTGCAGATGCTGCTTTAACAATGGCGGTAGTGATATTAATGATAGGCTTAATCGTTGAAGATAAAAAAGGAAAGAAACAGGTGAAAGAATGATGCAAGTATCATATACAATGGAAGAACAACAACAGGGAGAGCGCATTGATAAGGCGCTTTCGGGTGTGCAATCAGAGTGGTCGCGTACACAAATCGGGAATTGGATTACTGAGGGTATTGTCAAAGTAAATGGAGAGACTGTTAAGGCGAAGTATAAGGTAAAAGTAGGGGATATTATAGAGATTGATGTACCCGAAGCAGAGCCATTAGATGTGATTGCTGAAAACTTAGACCTTGATATTGTTTATGAAGATGCAGATGTCCTTGTTGTGAATAAACCAAAAGGTATGGTTGTCCATCCAGCACCTGGACATATGACGGGTACGCTTGTAAACGGCTTAATGTATCATTGCAAGGATTTATCGGGCATTAATGGAGTTATGCGACCAGGAATTGTTCACCGTATCGATAAGGATACATCAGGATTATTAATGGTTGCTAAAAATGATGCAGCTCATGAATCGTTAGTGAATCAGCTAGTCAATAAAACAGTGACACGTAAATATACTGCGCTAGTTCACGGGCACATTGCACATGACAAAGGCACAATTGATGCACCGATTGGTCGCGATCAAAAAGATCGTCAAAAACAAGCAGTTGTCGATAAAGGGAAGCATGCGGTAACTCACTTCCAAGTTATCGAACGCTTTGGTGAATACACGCTTGTAGAATGTCGCTTAGAAACGGGACGAACTCATCAGATTCGTGTGCATATGAATTATATTGGATTCCCACTTGTTGGTGACCCAAAATATGGACCGAAAAAGACAATCGACTTTGGTGGACAAGTATTACACGCGGGTGTATTAGGCTTCGATCATCCTACATCAGGTGAATATTTGCAGTTTGAAGCACCAATTCCTGCTGATTATGAACAATTATTAAATGATTTAAGAAATAGGCATTGACGTATAGTAAAAGAAGGTCTATACTAACGAAAGTGAATGAACAACTTAACTAAATATTCACCTTTAAAGACAGTCCAGAGAGGCTGAGAAGGTACATGTGAATGTGTTGTAAAAAATTTGTGCTGCAAATTTTTCAACATACTATTTAAACACGTATATAACCCTCTCAGGCCATTCGCCTTGAGAGGTTTTTTTATGGACACATGGCCAACAATAAATAAAAGAGAGGAGGAAACTACATGGCACAAAATGAGCTATTAGATGGCCCATCTATGGCAAGAGCGTTAACGCGCATTGCACACGAAATTATTGAACGTAATAAAGGAATCGATGAATGTATTTTAGTTGGTATTAAAACACGAGGTGCCTTTCTTGCAAGACGTCTTGCAGAACGAATTGAAAAAATTGAAGGTAAACCGATCCGTACAGGGGAGTTAGACATTACCCTTTATCGAGATGATTTAACGACAAAGCATGATAATGAACAGGCACATGTTGAACAAGTAGATATTGATGATGTGGTCGTTAATCAAAAAATTATTTTAGTCGATGATGTACTTTACACAGGACGTACAGTACGAGCAGCACTTGATGCAGTAATGGATTTAGGGCGACCTTCACAAATTCAACTTGCGGTACTGATCGATAGAGGTCATAGAGAACTACCAATAAGAGCTGATTATGTTGGCAAAAATGTACCAACATCTGGCGCTGAGCGTATTATCGTAAATTTACAAGAGGTAGACGGAGAAGATTGCGTCATTATTTTTAAAGAAGACTAACTATAAAGTGAGGAAACCTTATGTCAAATGCAGTATTAGATATTAAAGATAAACCGACCCCAGTCCAACTAGTGACATTAAGTTTCCAGCACATGTTTGCCATGTTTGGGTCAACGATCTTAGTTCCTCAGTTGGTTGGTCTGAGTCCTGCGATTGCCCTTTTAACAAGTGGAATTGCTACACTGTTCTTCTTATTAATTACGAAATTTCAAGTGCCAGCCTATTTAGGTTCATCCTTTGCTTTTATCGCCCCAATTCTACTTGCCGCAGGGGGTTTAAATAAAGATGGTTCAAGTGTAAATCCAGGTCATGCGATGATTGGTGCGATGGCAGTCGGGATTACATATGGTATCGTATCCCTAATCATCTGGAAAAGCGGCTACAAATGGATTATGAAAATTTTACCGCCGATTGTAGTAGGACCTGTCATTATGGTAATTGGTCTTGGACTATCAGGGACAGCGGTAAATATGGCGATGAATGTAGATGATAAATATAGCTTTTTACACTTCTCAGCAGCGTTAGTAACATTATTTACAGCTATTATTTTCACGATTTTCTTTAGAGGTATTTTAAGCACAATGCCAATCTTAATTGGCTTAATCGTGGGATATATTTACTCAATGATGATCGGAATTGTAGATTATTCACCAATTGCCAAAGCAGAGTTCTTTGCAAAGCCTGATTTTTTAATCCCAGGAGTTCACTACAACTTTGAAATCACAACGAAGCTACTACTAACAATGGTGCCAATCGTTATCGTAACTATTTCAGAACATATTGGTCACCAATTAGTATTAGGGAAAGTGGTTAATCGAGATTATATTAAAGAGCCAGGCTTACACCGTTCACTTTTAGGTGATGGAGTTGGAACATTTATAAGTGCATTAATCGGTGGTCCACCGAAAACAACTTACGGTGAAAATATCGGTGTTCTTGCTATCACACGTGTTTACAGTGTGTATGTCATCGCAGGTGCGGCAGTCGTAGCTATTTTACTATCATTCTTCGGGAAAGCAATGGCAGTGATTGCAACGATTCCAACAGCTGTACTTGGTGGGGTTTCCATCTTGCTTTTCGGTATCATTGCAGCAAGTGGATTACGAATGTTAGTGGATAATCATATCGACTTTGGAAATAGTCGTAACTTGGTCATCGCCTCTGTAATTTTAGTCATTGGCATCGGTGGTGCGAAGTTCGTTATTTCGGAATCACTAAGTATCGAAGGTATGGCATTGGCAGCGATTATCGGGGTTGTTTTAAATGCTATCCTACCAGGTAAAAAAGAAGCGGAAATACCAGTACCGTACAATCAAAATAAAAATTCATAGAAGTACCTTTTAATGAATTGTCCAGAGAGGCAAAAAAAGGGAAGTTGTAGATAAGCTAGTAGTAGGAGTGTATCCTGCTGTAGTTTGTCACGCCTCCTTATGCCTCGTTGATGACATCAACGAGGCTTTTATTATCTCACCCCTGAAGGTGAGATGAATGAAGATCCTCCGGCGGCTGTCGCAGATTTTTGAAAGGAATGAATAAAGGATGTTCGCCTAAAGCCCTCGCTTCCTGCGAAAACGGCTAACTGATCTACATCGTGCAGGCTTGAGCACAATTCAAAATCCGGACGCAATTACGCCAAGGCGAAATTGATTTTATAAAACGTTAGTTATACATAACGTTCATGAAACACAACCAAGTGGAGGTACATGATGAAAAACTTATTATCGATGGAACATTTAACAATTGAAGAAATTAACCACATTCTAGATCGTGCGCAAGCTTTTGAGAATGGTGAAGCATCATCATTATCTCGCCCACACAATGTCGCAAATTTATTTTTTGAACCAAGTACACGTACGAAAACAAGCTTTGAAATGGCAGAGCGCAAAGTTGGTTGCATCGTTATCCCGTTTGATGGAAGCTTTTCGAGCGTCTCTAAAGGGGAGACATTGTACGATACGGTAAAGACGCTAGAAATGATTGGCATGGATGCAGTAGTCATTCGCGCAAAGGAAGATGCGTATTACAATGAACTACTTGAAGATATCAATGTATCGATCATTAATGGAGGTGACGGCACTGGTCAGCATCCGTCTCAATCATTATTAGATCTTTATACAATCAAAAAAGAGTTTGGTTCTTTTGAAGGGTTGAATGTGACAATTGCTGGAGATATATGCCATAGTCGTGTAGCGAAATCGAATGCATTAGCGTTACAGCGCTTAGGGGCAAATGTTCATTTCCTTTGTCCAGAAGAGTGGCAAGGCAGTTTTGAAGCACATCATTCTTGGGATGATTTAATCGAAATAAGCGATGTCATTATGTTACTTCGTGTACAGCATGAACGCCATAAGGTAAATAAAAGCTTCTCAAAAGAGAGCTATCATCAAGAGTACGGTTTAACAATTGAACGTGAGAAACAAATGAAAGAAAAGGCAATTATTATGCATCCAGCACCGGTCAATCGTGATGTAGAAATTGCGTCAGAGCTAGTAGAATGCGAGCGATCTAGAATTTTCGAGCAGGTTCGTAACGGTGTCTATACACGGATGGCTATTGTTGAAACAATATTAAAGGGGAGAGAGTAACATGACAAAGGTTCTTCAAAATGTACAAATGCTAAATGAACAAGGCGAGTTGCAAACAGTAAATATCGCTATGGCGGATGGCAAAATTACGGCAATAGGTCAAAACGTCAATGTAGTAGGCGCAGAAATAATCGAAGGAAATGGTTTAGTTGTTGCACCAGGCTTTGTCGATGTTCACACACATTTACGTGAACCGGGCTTTGAACATAAAGAAACAATTGCTACAGGGTCAGCATCAGCAGCAAAAGGCGGCTTCACAACAATTTGCGCGATGCCAAATACAAAACCAGTGCCAGATTCAGTAGAAAATATGCAGCTGATTAACGGTCTTATTAAAGAAAGTGCAGTTATTCGAGTACTTCCATATGGCTCCTTAACAAAAGATATCTCAGGTGAGGTTCGTACAAGTATTGAAGAATTAAAAGCACATGGGGCTGTCGCATTTTCAGACGATGGTGTTGGGATTCAGCTTGCATCCACAATGTATGAGCAAATGAAAGATGCCGCACAGCACGATATGGTAGTTGTCGCACACTGCGAAGATAACTCATTAATTTACGACGGAGTGATGCATGAAGGGAAGCGTAATCAAGAGCTTGGTTTACCAGGAATTCCATCGATTTGTGAATCTGTTCAAATTGCACGAGATGTTCTACTGGCAGAAGCAGCTGGAGCACGCTACCACGTATGTCACGTATCTACGAAGGAATCTGTACGTGCAGTACGTGACGCGAAGGCAGCGGGTATTCGTGTCACTGCAGAAGTTTGCCCACATCATTTATTACTTGAAGAAATGGATATCCCATCAGATGATGCGAACTGGAAAATGAATCCTCCATTACGTGGAGCAGATGATAAAGACTCACTTCACGCAGCTATGCTAGACGGCACAATCGATTGTATCGCTACAGACCATGCTCCACATACAGTAGAAGAAAAATGCTGTGGTATGGTTGGTGCTCCATTTGGCATTGTAGGCTTCGAAACAGCGTTCCCACTGCTTTACACACAGTTTGTAGAAACGGGAAAATGGTCGTTAAAACAGTTGATTGACTGGATGACTGTTAAGGCAGCTCAAATTTTTGATTTACCATATGGCACATTAGAAGTTGGTGCTGCGGCTGATATGATTTTAATTGATTTAAATAAAGAGCAAACAATTGATGCAGAGGGCTTTGTATCAAAAGGGCGCAATACACCATTCAATGGTTGGGTTGCAAAAGGGTGGCCGGTCCTAACAATTTTTGAAGGCAATATCGTATACCAGGAGGTAGAGTAATGAAAAAACGTTTACTTATTTTAGAAGATGGCACAGTATTTACAGGTACAGCATTCGGTAGTGAGCGAGCTTCGCAAGGTGAGGTTGTATTCACAACAGGGATGACAGGTTATCAGGAAACAATTTCAGATCCTTCATTCTACGGACAAATCGTAACGTTAACTTACCCTTTAATCGGGAATTACGGTATTAACCGTGATGATTTTGAATCAATCTCACCAGCTATTCGTGGATTTGTAGTCCGTGAATTAGCAAAAACACCTTCAAACTTCCGTTGTGATTTAACGGTAGATGAGTATTTAACTGCAAAGGATATTCCGGGGATTGAAGGAATCGATACACGAAAATTAACACGCATTATTCGCAGTAAAGGTTCAGTAAAAGCTATTTTAACAGCGGCTGATGAAGAAGTGAATGTGGATGAGGTCGTAGCAAAATTACAGGCAACACCAGCGATTACACATCATGTTCGTGAAGTATCACCGAAAGCAGCCTACCCATCACCAGGTCGTGGCAAACGAGTAGTATTAATTGATTACGGTATGAAGCACGGTATTCTTCGTGAGTTAAACAAACGTGATTGCGATGTGCTCGTTGTACCTTACAATACATCGGCAGAAGAAATTTTAGCATGGCATCCAGATGGCATTATGCTGTCAAACGGTCCAGGTAACCCTGAGGACGTAGTAGAAGGCATTGAAACTGTACGAGATTTAATCGGAAAAGTGCCAATGTTCGGTATTTGCTTAGGTCACCAAATCTTCTCGCTAGCATGTGGTGCACAAAGCTTTAAATTACCATTCGGTCACCGAGGCGGTAACCATCCGGTAAAAGATTTACGCACTGGTCGCACAGACTTGACATCTCAAAACCATGGTTATGCGATCGACATCGAGTCGTTAAAAGATACAGATTTAGAAATAACGCATATCGCATTAAATGATGGTACTTGTGAGGGTGTACGTCACAAGAAATATCCAATCTTCACGGTGCAATATCACCCAGAAGCATCACCAGGTCCAGAAGATTCAAATCACCTATTTGATGAATTTATCGAAATGATGGAAGTAGAAGCAGGGAAGGGGAAACAACATGCCTAAACGTACAGATATTGAAACTATTTTAGTAATTGGATCAGGTCCAATCGTGATCGGACAAGCAGCAGAATTTGACTACGCAGGAACACAAGCTTGTCTTTCTTTAAAAGAAGAAGGCTATCGTGTTATCTTAATAAACTCAAACCCTGCAACAATAATGACAGATACAGAAATTGCCGACAAAGTATATATTGAGCCAATTTCACTAGAGTTTGTATCACGTATTTTACGTAAAGAGCGTCCAGATGCAATCCTACCAACACTTGGTGGTCAAACAGGTTTAAACATGGCTATTGAATTGGATAAATCAGGAATTTTAGATGAGCTTGGTATTGAAATTCTTGGAACAAAATTAGAAGCAATCCATAAAGCGGAAGACCGCGATTTATTCCGTAATTTAATGTATGAGCTAGGTGCTCCGGTTCCTGAATCAGATATTATTCATAACTTAGACGAGGCGAAAAACTTTGTAGCGAAAATTGGCTACCCAGTAATCGTTCGTCCTGCCTTCACACTTGGTGGAACAGGCGGCGGTATTTGCTACAACGATCAAGATCTAGAGGAAATTGTGACATCTGGTCTAAAATATTCTCCAGTAACACAATGCTTACTAGAAAAATCAATCGCTGGTTATAAAGAAATCGAATATGAAGTAATGCGTGATGCTGCCGACAATGCTATCGTTGTATGTAACATGGAAAACGTTGACCCAGTGGGTATTCATACAGGTGACTCTATCGTAGTGGCACCTACACAAACACTCTCAGATCGAGAAAACCAAATGCTACGTAATATTTCATTAGATATTATCCGTGCCTTAAAAATTGAAGGTGGCTGTAACGTCCAGTTAGCGCTTGATCCATATAGCTTCAATTATTATGTGATCGAAGTAAACCCTCGTGTATCGCGCTCATCAGCGTTAGCATCAAAAGCAACAGGCTATCCAATTGCTAAGCTAGCAGCAAAAATCGCAGTTGGTTTAACATTAGATGAAGTCAAAAACCCTGTAACAGGTTCTACGTATGCTTGCTTCGAACCGGCTCTAGACTACATCGTGGCGAAAATTCCACGCTGGCCTTTCGATAAATTCGAATCAGCAAAACGTAATCTAGGTACACAAATGAAAGCGACTGGTGAAGTAATGGCACTTGGTCGTACATTTGAGGAAGCTATGCTCAAAGCAGTGCGCTCACTTGAAACAGGTCAAGTTCACTTAGAGCTGAAACATGCAGAAGAAAACACAGATTCTTGGATCGAAAAACGTATCCGCAAAGCAGGTGACGAGCGTTTATTCTTCATCGGTGAAGCACTGCGCCGCGGTGTAACTATTGAGCAAATCCATGAATGGTCTGCTATCGACTTATTCTTCTTAAATAAATTCAAAAACATCGTAGATATGGAGCAAACACTTGCTGACCATAAAAACGATAAAGAAATATTACGTACAGCAAAACGTCTAGGCTTTGCAGATAAGAAAATTGCCGAGCTTTGGGCAACAACACCAGAAGAAATATATGCATATCGTAAAGAAAATGGCATTATTCCTGTCTATAAAATGGTTGATACATGTGCAGCTGAGTTTGAATCTGAAACACCATACTTCTATGGCACATATGAAGATGAGAACGAATCGATTAAATCAGATAAGCCGTCAGTTGTTGTACTTGGTTCCGGTCCAATCCGCATTGGTCAAGGGGTTGAATTCGATTACGCAACAGTACATTCAGTATGGGCAATTCAAGAAGCGGGCTACGAAGCAATTATTATTAACTCGAATCCAGAAACAGTATCTACTGACTTCTCGGTTTCAGATAAATTATATTTTGAGCCATTAACAATCGAAGACGTTATGCATATTATCGACCTTGAGCAACCAATTGGAGTAGTTGTACAATTCGGTGGTCAAACAGCTATTAATCTAGCTGATAAATTAGCTGCCAACGGGGTGAAAATACTAGGTACAACGCTTGAAGATATCGACCGTGCAGAAAACCGAGATAAATTCGAGCAAGCATTACGTGACTTGGACATTCCGCAGCCACAAGGTGAAACAGCTGTATCTACGGAGGAAGCTCTTGCGATTAGTGAACGACTAGGCTTCCCTGTACTAGTTCGTCCATCATACGTGCTAGGTGGTCGTGCGATGGAAATCGTCTACAACCAAGAGGAATTAAAACATTATATGGAGAATGCAGTAGAAGCATCTCCAGATCATCCAGTATTAGTAGACCGCTACTTAACAGGTCAAGAAATCGAAGTAGATGCTATTTGTGACGGTGAAAATGTCTTAATCCCAGGTATTATGGAGCATATCGAACGCGCAGGGGTTCACTCTGGTGACTCTATCTCTGTATACCCGCCACAAAAATTAACGCAAGCACAAAAAGATACGTTAGTGGATTATACAACTCGCCTTGCAAAAGGTCTTGGCATCGTAGGCTTAATGAACATTCAATATGTAATTTCACAGGGCGAAGTATTTGTCATCGAGGTTAACCCGCGTTCATCTCGTACAGTACCGTTCTTAAGTAAAATTACAAACATTCCAATGGCAAATATTGCAACGAAAGCGATTCTTGGTAAATCAATCGTAGAACAAGGTTACCCGACAGGCTTAGCGCCAGAGCAAAAAGGTGTCTTCGTTAAAGTGCCAGTATTCTCATTCGCTAAATTACGTCGTGTAGACATTACACTCGGGCCTGAAATGAAATCAACAGGTGAAGTAATGGGGAAAGATGCAACATTAGAAAAAGCACTTTACAAAGGCTTAGTTGCAGCAGGTATGGAGATTCGTACGGAAGGAACAGTATTGTTCACTGTGTCCGATAAAGATAAAGAAGAAGCAATTGCACTTGCAAAACGCTTCTCAACAGTAGGCTATCGTATTGTTGCAACTGAAGGTACAGCTAAAGCGTTTGAAGATGCGGGCGTACGCACAGATATAGTTGGCAAAATCGGTGCAAAAGGTGAAACATTAATCGATTTAATTCAAAACGGTGAGGCACAGCTTGTTGTCAACACTTTAACAAAAGGCAAGCAGCCGGCACGTGATGGCTTCAGAATTCGTCGTGAGTCTGTAGAAAATGGCGTACCTTGCTTCACTTCATTAGACACAGCGGAAGCGATGGTTCGAGTTATTGAATCAATGACATTCACAGCAGAACAAATGCCAAAAGCGGAGGTAGTACATTAATATGATTCGTCAAGAGAAAATGACGGTCGTCTCTCAAAAGCAAATTGCGACAAGCATTTTCGAATTGACACTTCGTGGAGAACTGGTTCAGGATATGACACCTGGCCAGTTTGTCCATGTAAAGGTGTCAGATTCAATGGAGCCGCTTTTACGTCGACCTATTAGTATTGCAAATATAGATAAAGACAACAACGAATTTACAATGATTTATCGTGCGGAAGGTCGCGGAACAAAAGTGCTAGCGACAAATCGTGAAGGGCAACTTGTCAATGTCCTTGGTCCAATCGGTAATGGATTCCCTGTAGAGGCAGTAAAAGAGGGAGGCACAGCTCTCCTAGTTGGTGGGGGAATTGGCGTACCTCCATTACATGAGCTTTCCAAGCAATTGAATGCACGTGGTGTTAAAACAATTCATGTGCTAGGCTTTCAATCGGAAGATGTATGCTTCTATGAGGAACAATTCAGTGCCCTTGGTGAAACGCATTATGTAACGGTTGACGGTTCTAAAGGAACAAAGGGCTTTGTGACAAATGTTTTAGAGTCACGAGCACCTAAATTCGATGTCTTTTATTCTTGCGGTCCGCTACCAATGTTAAAAGCACTTGAAGGCTTTTATCCAGAAAAAGAAGGTTATTTATCATTTGAAGAGCGTATGGGCTGTGGTATTGGTGCTTGCTTTGCATGTGTATGTAAAACAACAGATCAAGTAGCAAAAGACTATGTCAAAGTATGCTCTGACGGTCCAGTTTTCCCGAAAGGTACGGTGGCATTATGAGTCGTTTAAACATTCAATTACCAGGCTTAGATTTAAAAAATCCAATAATGCCGGCATCCGGTTGCTTTGGCTTTGGACGTGAATATGCACAGCTTTATGATTTATCCAAGCTTGGCGCTATTATGATTAAAGCTACGACTGTGGAAACACGTCCTGGCAATCCAACCCCACGCGTAGCAGAAACAGCAGCAGGGATGTTGAATGCCATTGGTTTACAAAATCCTGGAATCGAAAAAGTAATGAATGAAGAATTAAAGTTTTTAGAAGCGTATGATGTGCCAATCATTGCAAATGTCGCAGGTACAGAGACAGCGGATTACGTAGAAGTAGCGCAACGCATTTCTACAGCACCAAATGTGAAAGCATTAGAGCTTAATATTTCTTGTCCGAACGTTAAATGTGGTGGTATTCAATTTGGAACAGACCCTGCAACTGCACGTGAGCTAGTGAAAGCTGTCAAAGCTGTTTCTGAAGTGCCAGTATACGTGAAATTGTCTCCAAACGTAACGAATATCGTAGAAATTGCACAAGCTGTTGAAGCGGGTGGGGCAGATGGCATTACAATGATTAATACACTAATTGGTATGCGTTTAGACGAGCGTACAGGTAAGCCCGTGATTGCCAATGGTACAGGCGGCTTATCTGGTCCTGCCGTAAAGCCAGTAGCGATTCGTATGGTCTATGAAGTGTATAAGGCTGTCAATATTCCGATAATTGGGATGGGTGGCGTGACAGAAGCACAGGATGTTATTGACTTTATGTCGGCTGGCGCATCTGCAGTTGCTGTTGGAACAGCGAACTTTGTCGATCACTTCGTTTGTCCAACTATTATTGATGAACTACCAGCAAAGCTCGATCAATTAGGAGTGGAGCATATTTCAGAAATTATCGGAAGGAGCCATCGTTAATGAATACAAAACCAATACTTGCACTTGATTTTCCTGGGGAAGCAGAAGTATTTAACTTTCTAAAGCACTTTAACGAGCCTCTTTTTGTGAAAATTGGTATGGAATTATATATGCAGGAAGGGCCAGATATTGTACGAAAAGTAAAAGATCTAGGTCATGATATTTTTCTAGATTTAAAATTACACGATATTCCTAATACAGTGGGCTCTGCTATGAAAGGTTTAGCAAAATTAGGGGTAGATTTAGTCAACGTTCATGCGGCTGGCGGACGTCCGATGATGGAGGCAGCACTTGAGGGTCTTGAAGCGGGTACCCCTTCAGGACGTGAACGTGCGGCATTAATTGCCGTAACACAGCTGACGTCTACAACAGAAGAGCAAATGCAGGCAGAGCAAAAAATTGCTTTATCTTTACAGGAGTCTGTATTACATTATGCAAGCTTAACGAAACAAGCTGGTTTAAATGGTGTTGTCTGCTCCGTACATGAGGCAAGAGCTATTGCTGAAGTGTGCGGTGAAGATTTCTTACGTGTGACACCGGGTATCCGATTAGCAGGTGGCGATGCACACGACCAAAAGCGCATTGCAACACCAGATGGCGCAAAGCGTGACGGTTCTTCATTAATCGTCATTGGACGTGCCGTTACAGGTGCACAAGATCCAGTAGCAGCATATAAAATCGTAAGTGAATTATGGGAGGCATAACTATGACATTACAAAATGAAATCGCACACGCTATGTTAAAAGTAGGTGCAGTAGAATTAAATCCAACAGAACTATTTACATGGGCATCAGGCATTAAATCCCCAATCTACTGTGATACACGTCTGACAATTTCTGACCCTGTAATTCGTAAGCAATTAGCAAACGGTCTAGCATCTCTTATTAAAGAAAACTTTGGCGCAACAGAAATCGTAGCAGGTACAGCAACAGCGGGCATTCCACATGCAGCTTGGGTAAGTGATATTTTAGAATTACCAATGGTTTATGTACGCTCTAAAGCAAAAGAGCATGGCCGTGGTAACCAAATCGAAGGAAAATACGCAGCAGGTCAAAAAGTCGTAGTAGTAGAGGACATCGTTTCTACAGGCGGCTCATCCATTACAGCTGTGGAAGCCTTACGTGCAGCAGGCTGTGAAGTACTAGGCGTTGTTTGCGTCTACACATACAACCTTCCACGTGCTGAACAAGCATTTGAAGAGGCAGGCATAAAATATGTATCTCTAACAAATTTTGATTATTTAATTGAAGCAGCTAATGAATCAGGCGCTATTAAAGAAGAAGATATTCCATTCTTAAAAGATTGGCATGGAAAATTAAAAGCAGGAGAGCTTTAACGGGTGTCACGGAGTCGGAAAGGCATTCTTATAGGATGTTAGCCATCCATGCGATAACGGCTAAGTGACCTGCATCGGTCAAAGGCCACGGCTTGTGGCATTACCGAAATGATCGACCTCATGTCGGCCCTCTTGCAGGCCTAAGCACAAAGCCGATTCCCGACGCAATTATGCCGAGGGATAATTGATATAAAAAAGGGTGGTATGAATTTTTTCATACCACCCTTTCATGTTGTTCTATTATGTCAAACTAATAAAGCAGGGCTCTTCGGCAAAACGAGGGGGTGGTTTCCGTATCGCTGATAAAATGCCGAGAATCGCTGATAACATTGAGAAAATCGCTGATAAAATGCCGAGAATCGCTGATAACATTGAGAAAATCGCTGATAAAATGCCGAAAACCGCTGATAAAATGCCAAGAATCGCTGATAACATCGAGAAAATCAGTCAAGTCCTTAATATTGTGTAAAAATATTATACAAAGTTTTCAACCCTGATTTTTATCTAAACGTCTGATTGATAAATGAATTGGGCTT
>NZ_JBIWGL010000011.1:123532-139931 GCF_044763535.1 Lysinibacillus sp. NPDC095746 | reverse complement strand
CATCAGCTGCCTTTCGAGTTGATCTAGCTTTTTTAAAAGTTCGTTTTCTGCTTCTAATAATTTCATCTTCGCCTCTAAGCGGACGTATTTTTCTTCTAAACTTAATTCACGCTCTAAAGGGCGACCTGAAGCATGTTTTCTAGCATCTTCTAAACCTGATAGCCCCTGCTCTTTATAAGCCGTACGCCAACGATTCGAAGCTCTCCTAATACGTGTCGGACCAAGGGCTTCAATATCAAAACCCGCCTCAAGGAAAATTTCACTTGGATATTTTCCTTTATCGTATTCATCAATAAAAAATTCTTTAAATTCATCTGTATAAGTAATGGCTTTTGCGCTTACCGTTTTAACGTATGGATTTAATTTTAATTGTGCCTGTTGTTGTTTCGAAAATAAATTTTTAGTCATACTATTAACCACCGCTCGTTTTTTCTTCATTATAAACAAAAATACCCTATAAGATGACCTTTTTGAAAGTGTCTATCTTATAGGGTACATTTTATAGTGAGGTAGCCCTTTTTATATTAATGTTCCGATAAATCGGTGAAACGTTCCGATAAAATCTGAAATTGTTCCGATAAATCTCAAAATTGTTCTGATAAAACACAAATTTATTCCGATAAGTCTCTTATCTGCACCTCAAACTGCGGGACGCTTTATTTACGCTTCATCCTTTTTCACTAATGTAATATCACGTAGTCCTTTTATAGATATTGCCCCCGCTAATGCGATAGAAACTTTTAATTCATCATATAAATTCGTCATTACTTTTTCGATTCCTTGCTGTCCTTCCAATGCAAGTCCGTAGACGAAGGGACGGCCAATGGCAACAGCATCTGCTCCTAAAGCGAGTGCCTTAAGGGCATCCATTCCACGATACACACCGCTATCTAAAATAACTGGAATTTGTCCCTTTACAGCTTTCACAATGTCAGGAAGTGCATCAAGTGAAGCAATTACGCCATCCAGTTGGCGGCCACCATGGTTGGATACGATAATGCCGTCAATGCCGTTTTCTATTGCTAGTTTTGCGTCTTCAGGATGCAAGATCCCTTTTAACAACATAGGGAGATTCGAACGGCGCTTTAATTCACGTACATTGTCCCAATTTAATGTTGGATGGAATATATTTTGCAATACGCCTTGTATATATGACTCGAATGAATTATCTGGTAAGGAAGCAGTAAAAACAGGGTCATTCATATAGTTTCCTCGTGCATACCCAAGCTTTAATGGTGAAAATTGATTACGAACATCCTCTTCACGCCAGCCAAGCATGACTGTATCTATAGTTAAAACGATAGCCTCAAAACCAGCAGCCTCGGCTCGAGCGGCCATGCTATAGGCAATTTCCTCATTTGTTGACCAATATAATTGAAACCATTTAGTAGCAGTGGGAGCTGTTTGTGCCACATCCTCGAGTGCATAGCTTGAAACTGTGCTTTGAATATAAGGGATTTTTAATTGATCAGCTGCACGTGCAACGGCTAGCTCTCCTTCGTCATGCGCCATTTTGTTCATGCCAACAGGAGCAAATAAGAACGGAGTTGGATATATTTTTCCGAACAGTTCAATCGATGTATCAATACTTGAAACATCTTGTAAAAAGCGTGGAATGATAGAGTATTTTTCAAAGGCTGTACGGTTATTCCTTAATGTTTGCTCGCCGCCAGCGCCTGAACGGATGTAACCAAACGGACCAGCTTCCAATTTTTCTGCAACTGCCTTTTCTAAATCTGTAAAGCAAATAGGGAAGGGGGCTTGTGCATTAATATTTTTTAACAGTAGATCGCTATGTGTTATCTTTGTCATCGTAAACCTCCTACTAATCTTTCTTTAACTTCGCAGCAAAGCGGTTACCTAGTGATTGAATACTCTGCACGAGGATGATTAAGATGAACACTGTCGCATACATCACGTCAACCTCATAGCGTAAATGGCCGTAACGGTATGCGAGATCACCTAGACCACCAGCACCAACCATTCCTGCCATTGCTGTTGCTCCTATAAGACCGATTGTGGCAATCGTTAAACCTAAAATAATGGATGGGCGAGCCTCACGTAATAAGACGTTCCAAATAATATGACGACGTTTAATACCCATTGCTGTATAAGCTTCCACAACACCTGGATCTACTTCTAAAAGTGCTGTTTCCATAAGTCGCGCAATATAAGGCGCTGTATAAACAACAAGCGGCACAATAACACCTTTTACACCAATAGTTGTGCCGACGATTAGCTTCGTGAACGGTAAAATGAAAAATAGTAAAATAATGAACGGTACAGAGCGAATAATATTAATAAATAAATTGAAAAATTGGTAGAGAAATTTATTTTCAAACGATTGCCCCGGGCGAGTTAAAACGATTAAAAGCCCCAAAGGAATCCCAATTAAAATAGAAAAGAATAATGAAATCCCAACCATTTGGAAGGTTTCGAGAATGGATTTCCCAATAACATCTGACCAATCTGCAAAGAAGCTTTGAATGCTAGTCATTTAATTCGCCTCCTAATACCTCAATGCTTACCCCGTTTTCTGTAAAATACTTAAGTGCTTTTTCTACGATATGTGCTTCACCGTGTAGATGCACGATAATATTACCGACAATGCCATTTTTTAATTCTATGATATTGGCTGATAAAATATTTGGTTGCACATCATAAACTTTACTCACTTCTGCTAGTAATGGTTTACCCGTACTTTCACCAAGGAATGTTAAACGAATAACACTTCCCGAAACATTTAATTGTTTGATAAGAGAAGGGGATAAATTACGTTGAGAAATGGTATTTAAAAATTTTCGTGTCGTTGGATGCTGGGGCTTCGAAAATAGTTCTATAGCAGAGCTAAATTCCACAACCGCCCCTGATTCAAGAACGGAAACAGCATCGCAAATTTTTTGAATAACATTCATTTCATGTGTAATAAGTAAAATCGTGATGCCTAGCTCACGATTAATTTTCAAGAGAAGCTCAAGAATGGCGTCCGTTGTTTCGGGGTCGAGTGCACTTGTCGCTTCATCACTAAGCAAAATCTCAGGCTCTTGGGCAAGGGCACGTGCAATAGCGACACGTTGCTTTTGACCACCTGAAAGCTGGCTAGGATAGCTATCTAATTTCTCCGTTAGGCCAACAATTTCTGCATATTTTGCAACGCGTTTTTTTACTTCAGAGTCGTTATAGCCAAGAAGCTTTAATGGTATCGAGATATTGTTGTAAACAGTCGCCGTTTTTAAAAGGTTAAAATGCTGGAAGATCATCCCGATTTTTTGCCGAGTTTTGCGAAGGTCGTTTAGAGAAAGGGAAGTTATATCGACATGATCGATAAATACTTTTCCTGTTGTCGGACGCTCTAATAAATTCACACAGCGAATAAGGGTACTCTTTCCTGCACCACTGTAGCCGATAACCCCATGAATTTCACCTTTTTTGACATGCAGGTTAATACCATCTACTGCTTTGACGATACCATTTTTAGTTTTAAATTCTTTTGTTATATTTTCTAGTTGAATCATAAGGTGATATCTCCTTTCTAAGTCCTTCGATAAAGCAAGAATCTGCTAGCTTTCCTGTAGGAGTCTCGCAGATTCTTGATATACTTAATCGTCACTTACCAGCTTGGAATTATGGAGCCTTGGAATTTTTCTTCAATAAATTTGCGCACCTCATCAGATTGATAAGCTTCAACAAATTTTTTGATCGTTGGGTCATCCTTGTTTTCAGCACGCACCACAATGTAGTTCACATATGGAGAGTCCGTAGATTCTAAAAGAATGGAGTCTTTTTTAGGATTAATGCCAGCATCAAGAGCGAAGTTTGTATTAATGGCAGCTACATCTACTTCACTAAGCTGTTTAGGAATTTGTGCAGCCTCTAATTCAATGAATTTCAAATTCTTTTTGTTTTCTTCCACATCGCGAATAGATGCTGTTAAGTCTGCACCGTCTTTTAATTTAATGATGCCTGCCTCTTGAAGGACAAATAGAGCACGAGCCCCGTTCGTTGGATCATTCGGTAATCCGAATGTAGCACCATCTGGAACGTCATCGAATGATTTATATTTCTCGGAGTATATGCCCATAGGAGTTAAAATTGTTTTTCCTACTGGCACTAAATCTGTTTTGTGATCTTTGTTAAATGCATCGAGGAAAGGCTCGTGTTGATAGCTGTTTACATCAAGATCACCCTCGGCTAACGATGTATTTGGTAAAACATAATCAGAAAACGTTTTTAGTTCTACCTCTAAGCCATTTTCTTTGGCAACTTTTGCTGCAGCCTCTGCAATTTGTTCGTGTGGACCAGAAGTTACACCTACTACAATCTTATTTTCATTAATAGTCTTACTTTGACTATCCTTACTATTTTCTTTAGTACCACAGCCCACTAATGCTGCTACTAATGTAAGACTTGCTAAACCTAATAAAATCTTGTTTTTCTTTTTCATGAAACATACCTCCAAAGTTGTTTTATCGGTAATAAAAATAAAAAAACTCTCTTAAAAATTAAGAGAGGCTCATGAAAAATTGTCCTCTCTTATCTTTCAAACAATGATTGTTTGCTGGAATTAGCACCTTCCTTAAAAAAGGAGGTTGCCGAGCTTCATAGGGCCAGTCCCTCAGCTACTCTTGATAAGAGATTTATAATATTTTTTTGTAAATCCGATAGAACTAATATAAATTATAGGATTTAGTAAGTCAATTGAATTTTTAAAATTTTTCATTTTATTTTAATGTTTAGTCGCGAAAGAAGAGAGAGAAAAAACTGTCCCTATAGCAAGTCTGAGCTAATGGAACAGTTTTTGATTGAAATGTTCACGGGTTAAATAAGTTTAATTTTTCAATTCTGCTGATCGCTTCACGTAAGCGGTCTTCGCTAACAAGTAAACCAACCCGTACAAAGCCTTCACCATATTGACCGAAGCCATTGCCTGCAGCTACTGCGATATCAGCTTTGTCGAGCAATATATCGGCAAATTGTTCACTCGTAAAACCTAGTGGAACAGGGAGCCATGCAAAAAAAGAGCCTCTCGGTGCTGTTACTTGCCAACCAATTCGCTGAGCTTCTTCGATCAGGACGTTTCGTCGACGCTCATAAGTCGCTCTTAGCTTATCTGCACAACTTTGGGAAGCAGTAAGTGCAACTGCCGCGGCTTGTTGTACGGCAGGAAATTGACTACAAAATAGATGATCTTGAATAAGGTTAATGGCTGCGATAATGTCGGGTTTACCAACAGCGAAACCAATGCGCCAGCCTGCCATATTATACGTTTTGGATAATGTATACATTTCGATACCGACATCTTTAGCACTATCAGCTTGCAGGAAGCTGATAGGTTTATGGCCGTCAAATCCAATCGCTCCGTAGGCAAAATCATGTGCGACGATAATATTATGCTCTTTTGCAAAGCGTACTGTTTCCTCGAAAAATTCCAATGTTGCAGTACCGCCAGTTGGATTATTCGGGTAATTCAAGTACAGTAACTTCGCCTTTTCCTTTACTTCATCGGATAAAGCAGTATAGTCTGGCAGGAAATCATTTTCTGCGAAAAGAGGCATAACTTCAAAATTAACATCACCTAATACGACACCAGATAAGTAATCTGGATATCCAGGATCAGGTAATAGCATAGTGTCACCGGGGTTTAAAACAGCTAACGGTAGCTCAACAAGACCAATTTTCGTACCACCGAGAATAGCAACCTCTGTATCAGGGTCAATGTCCACATTGTATTCACGTTTGTAGAAGCTTGCTGCTGCTTGGCGTAATTCTGCTATGCCGCGAAATGGAGAGTATTGATGATTTTGGGGATTTTCTGCCGCCTCCTGTAATGCTTTAATAATGTGTGAAGGAGTGGGTTGATCTGGATTACCTTGACCAAGATTGATAACATCACGTCCTTCAGCAAGAGCAGCGTTTACTTTTTGCACAAGTGCTGCAAAAAATTGAGTTGGGAGTTGCTGTAGTTTTTTTGAGAATTCCATGCACGTCCACCTTTTTCAGAATATAATAATTATTGAAGATATGATGCACATAATATTACTTTTTTTAGTAATTGTCTAGAGTATTTTCAGATAACTAAAAATCAAAAGTGACGCAAATGAGGTGGGAAAATTGAACAAAGTCTCGTATTTTATCGTCAATGCTTTTACTACAGAGCTTTACAAGGGAAATCCCGCAGCAGTATGTTTACTTGATTCAACGATACCTGAGTCGACCATGCAAAAAATTGCTCAAGAGATCCCGGTACCAACAACAGCTTTTGTTCAAAGGAAGGATAATCATTTTTTTCTTAGATGGTTTACGCCTGCAAAGGAAATACCGATTTGTGGACACGGAACAATCGCTAGCGCTTTTTTACTTTGGAAACAAGGGATTGTACCTATCAATTCTTCGATTATATTCCAGACTGTAAGTGGCCCTTTACAAGCAAATTGGTTCAATGAATTAGTTGAAATAACAATTCAAAAGTATCAGTTAGAAGAGATTGAATGTCCTTTGGGGCTTGAAGAATGGCTAGGTGTGAAGCCAACATATGTAGGGAAAACAGAATTGGATTATATAGTGGAGTTAAGTCACGAAGAGTATATTGCAGATTTCAAAGCTGATTTTCAAGCGATGAAACAGTTCCCGGTACGTGGTGTTTGTATTACAAGTCGTTCTAAAGATGAGGGGATTGATATTGTCTCAAGATTCTTTTCTCCAGCACAAGGCATCGATGAAGACCATGTAAATGGTTCCACTCATGGTGCGCTAGGGCCTTACTGGTGTGCAAAATTATTAAAAGAAAACATTGTGAGTAAACAGCTTTCAAAACGAGGTGGCTTATTGTACGTTACACCAAAAATAAAAGATGTTGCTATTGCGGGTTCTGCAGTTCAAGTATTAAGTGGTGAAATAATAATCTAAATATGGAGCTTAAACCATGGAAGTCAGGTTGATTTATTGTAGTATAAATACAGAACAGTACTATCTAGAGGAGGAATAGCAATGAAAATTGGTTGTATTCAATTAAACGTAGGCTTTGGCAAAGTAGAAGAAAATTTTGCTCGCGCTGAGGACAAAATTCGTGAAGCGGCAAAACAAGGTGCAGAAATTATTGTGCTACCAGAAATGTGGAATTCAGGCTATGCTCTTGAAAAATTATCAGAGCTTGCAGATGTGGATGGAGAGCGTTCGAAAGCATTTTTATCAAACCTAGCGAAAGAGCTTGGCGTACATATTGTTGGTGGCTCGGTTTCAACGAAGAAGAGCGATAAATTTTACAACACGATGTATACGTTTGATAAAAATGGTGTGTTAGTAGGCGAATATAACAAGGCACATCTTTTCCGTTTGATGGACGAGCATTTATATTTAGAAGCTGGGGATGAAATGAATCGCTTTGCCCTTGGAGATATCGAGGCTGCAGGCGTGATTTGCTATGATATTCGTTTCCCTGAATGGCTACGCGCTCACGCCTTAGCGGGGGCAAAAGTATTGTTCGTGCCGGCACAATGGCCGACACCACGTATCGATCATTGGAAAACATTACTGCAAGCACGTGCCATTGAAAATCAATGCTTTGTGATCGCTGTTAATCGTATTTCTAGAAAGGTAGAGAACTTTAATGGTCAATCAATGATCATTCAACCGTGGGGCGAGGTGCTATGGGTTGGTGCAGAGGACGAAGAAGTAGCTGTCATCGACGTGGACTTTTCAATTGTCGATGAAGTAAGAGGCCGAATTCCTGTTTATGACGACCGCAGACCTGGATTATACAACGGAGTAGTTACCGAAAACTAAAATCTGCTAGCACGCTCAAAAGGGCAAGCAATGTTGAGCGTGCTAACCGATGAACATCTCTGATAAGGGGGAGGAAATCGCTGATAAACAGATGAAAAACGCTGATAAGGAGGGGAAAATCGCTGATAAACAGGTGAACATCGCTGATAAGCAGATGAAAATCGCTGATAAGGAGGAGAAAATCGCTGATAAGCGGATGAAAATCGCTGATAAGGAGGAGACAATCGCTGATAAGCAGAAGAACATCGGTGATAAGTCTGCGAGCAATGCCGCTAACCCAATGAACAACGCCACTAACCCGATGAATATCGGCACTACCCATGCGAACAACGCCGCTAACTGTCAAGTCCTTAATATTGTGTAAAATTCTATACAAAGTTTTTCAACCTTGATTTAAGTTTTCCTAAATTTTACATCTTAAGTTGGAATTCGCCGCTAAAACTTTGAGTTTCGCGCCAACCACACAAAGAACGCCGCTAAACCATAGAATTACGCTGCTAACCAAGCAAAGAACGCCGCTAAACCATAAAGTTTAGCTGCTAACAATCTTTTTCGCGATTCTATCAGCGATGTTTGCGATTCTATCAGCGATGTTCGCGGTTCTATCAGCGATGTTTGCGATTCTATCAGCGATGTTCGCGGTTCTATCAGCGATGTTTGCGATTCTATCAGCGATGTTCGTGGTTCTATCAGCGATGTTCGCGATTCTAACCCGATGAACATCGGCACTACCCATACAAACACCGCCGCTAACCCAATGAATATCGCGCTAAGCCCACGAGCAACGCCGCTAAATCCATGAATATCACCGCTACCCCAGCGAACAACGCCACTACCCCAATCAACAACTAAGAAATTAACTGTTCTCCTCTATTAAAGAATTGGCAAGCAACATAAATTCAAGTGTAATTCGATTATGGCCCTTCATGAAATTTTCCCCTAAGAGGCTTTCAAGCTTTTTTAAACGATGGTAGAGTGTTTGGCGTACGATGAACAGTTGGTTGGCTGTTTGTTGTTTGGAGCCATTTGTTTGTAAGTACACCTGTAGAGTTTCTAGTAGCTTACTGTTATATTTTTTGTCATATTCAATAACAGGCTGCAAATAATCTTGAATTACTTCCTGTAAATTGACTTGCATCTGTAATTTATAGATGAGGTGATACAGATGTAAATCATCGTAAAAATAAGAAGTTGTTTGTACTTTACTGCAAATATACAATGTTTCGAGGGCCGTATGGTAGCTCTTTGGTATTTCTTCAACGTCTGCAACGACCTTGCCAATGGCGATTTGATAACCTTGGGCCGTTTGTTTTTTATAAAAATCGGTTTTCTGTACAGAAGAAACTAACGAATTCAATACTTCGCGACTCAATTTGCTATCCTTCTTATGGAGTAAAATAAAAATGACATAGCTTTTTCTTTCAAATAAAAATGGTATAAATCCATTTTGCTCAAAAAGGTTTCGATAGTAGAGCTTACTATAGACAATATCCTCCTGAACCTTAGAGACTGCATGAGGAGTTGCTAAAATAAAAACGGTTCCGCTAGTAAGTTTATAGTTAGAATGATAGGTTACGATAAATTTATAAATTTCCTCTTTCGATAGTTTTTGGTCGATCCAATCCGCTAAAATAGATGCATCCTCAATGTCTCTTTTCTCTTCAATATAAAAATCTCTCATTAACAGCTGTGCCAAGGCAGTAGCTGTACGGTCTAAAATAAGTAATTCGAACTCAGAGAATAGACCATCTTTTCTATAGAGCGTTAAATCTGCATAATGCTGGTCAAATATAAAGATGGGCTCATTTTTAACTACGGGTGCTGACTTTTCCAGCGAAACTAGTTGTCGGCGCTTAGTATTCGGCATATTAGGAAAAAAGATAGGTTCTCGACCTTTAATAGAGAAGATAATTTGTGTCTTTAATTCATGATACATATTTTGTAAAATTTCTTCTGCGTTTTGTCCTAATAAAGCATTTTTATTTAATGTTTGAGAGTAGGATTCTAAAGTAGAGATCATTAAATATTGCTGATTCATAATTTGACTATGTAAATCCTGTGTAATACGGACGAAAGGAACTGTGTCATGAAAAACGATAATAGGGAAGCTATGATGGTTAGCAAGAGCTACAATCACTTCCGGGATGGTCTGTATGGAAGTCCCGTATTCAATGCACAATGCCGCGCAATTTTTTTCGATTAAAGATTCTACGAAAAAGATAAAGTTCTCGATGCTGTGCTGAAGGCTAATCCCTGTTGTTAAAACTAATTCATCACCAGCTAGAAAATTATCTACTTGTATAATTTCAATGACATGGGCCCACTTGACAATTCGTAATAATCCGTCCTCACCAGCTACGACCTCCGCACTTTGGAAATGTGTGTTTTCTAATACATCCTTCACTTGAAGCTTAAATTGACTCATGTTAACATCCCGCCTTTTAACATAGATGTTTTCTAGTTTTCTCATTGATGTATTGTTTTTGCTGAAATTAACTTAAATATTATATTTTTAGAATGTTTAGTCTATTTTACATTATGTTTAAAACAAATGCATAAAATTTTACAGTTTGTCTATACCTTCGTTTCAATGTAACATGTAAAATTTTTGTAAGCGGTAATCCAATCTATAAAAGAGGTGAACAGATATGGAGCAACAGACGCATTTACAAAGAGGGTTAAAGAAAAGGCATATGACGATGATCGCTATTGCGGGGGTTATCGGAGCAGGCTTATTTATGGGAAGCGGTTCAGTGATTAACTTAGCCGGACCTGGCGCAATTTTATCTTATATCTTTGCGGGTATTATCGTTATTCTTGTCATGCGAATGCTTGGGGAAATGGCAGCTGTCAATCCAACAAGTGGATCATTTGCGCATTATGCACATGAAGCAATTGGTCCTTGGGCTGGCTTTATGATTGGTTGGTTATATTGGTTTTTCTGGGTTGTTGCCATTGCTTTAGAGGCAACGGCAGCAGCTGCGATTATTCAATATTGGTATGATGGCATTCCTTTATGGCTACTAAGTCTTATATTAACTGTAGCACTTACTTTAACAAATGCCCTTTCCGTAAAAGCTTTTGGTGAATTTGAATATTGGTTCTCTCTTATTAAGGTTGTAAGTATAATAGCATTCCTAGCACTTGGTGCATTTATAATCTTTGGAATCGCACCTAATTTTGATGCGGTAGGTACTGCTAATTTAATCGGTGAGGGTGGCTTTTTACCGAATGGGTTCGGTGCTGTCCTGATGGGTGTAGTCATTGTTATTTTCTCCTTTATGGGCACAGAGATTGTTGCGATTGCAGCAGGGGAATCTGACGAACCGTTAGCAGCGGTGACAAAAGCTACAAATTCAATTACTTGGCGTATTTTGATTTTCTACGTTGGGTCGATAACGGTAGTTGTCACATTATTACCTTGGCATTCCTCAAGTATCTTAACGAGTCCCTATGTAGCAGTATTGGATTACATCGGCATTCCCGCAGCTGCGCAAATCATGAATTTTGTTGTATTAACAGCGGTTTTATCGTGCTTAAACTCCGCGCTTTATGCGACATCTCGAATGGTATTTTCTTTAGCGGAGAAGGGGGAAGCCCCGAAAGCATTTTTGAAATTAAATAAAAAGGGAGCACCTGTTAATGCCATATTAGCAGCGACATTCTTCTCTTATATTGCCGTTATTATGAACTATGTCTCACCAGATAAAGTATTTATGTTTTTACTTAGTTCATGTAGTGCAATTACGTTGATTCTTTACTTAATCATTGCCTTTTCACAATTAAAAATGCGACGGAAAATTGAGAAAGAAAATCCCGAACTATTAAAAGTGAAAATGTGGTTATTCCCCTATTTAACGTATTTCACTATATTAGCTACAACAGCATTACTGATCGCTATGTTCTTTATTGAATCGATGCGTTCGCAAATTTTATTTACATGTATTGTAGTAGCGGTCGTGATGATTTTTTATTTAGTTACACAGAGGAAGAAATGGTTAAAATCGGTAGAGAAAGCAGGTTCTATTTTCCAAAAGGAAGAATTGGATCTTGAATAATGATAAATAAGGAGTGGGGAAATTATGACAGTTCAGCAAAAAGTGAAAACGCTTACGCATTTTATCAATGGTGTTGAAACAGCAGGTACTAGTGGTCGTTACTCGGAAGTTTATAATCCAACAACAGGAGAGGTCATTGCGCAAGTTCCGTTAGCGACTAGAGATGAGGTAAAGCAAGCTATCCAGCTAGCGAAAGTAGCATTCCCTGCATGGAAAAAGACATCGATTGGTAAACGGGTGGAGGTTTTGCATCGTTTCCGACAGTTGTTAGTTGAAAGACAAGATGAGCTCATCGAAATAATTTGTGAGGAAAGTGGGAAAACGAAGGAAGATGCTAAGGGTGAAATTGTTCGTGGCATTGAATCTGTAGATATGGCAATAAGCGCCCCGCAAATGCTGAAAGGGGAATACTCGGTTAATGTAGGCGGCGATATTAATGCCTTTTCTGCAAAAGCTCCACTTGGAGTTGTTGCAACAATTGCTCCATTTAATTTCCCTGTTATGGTCCCGCTGGCGATTACAAGTATGGCAGTAGCGGTAGGAAATGCAGTTATTTTAAAACCGTCTGAGCGTGTGCCAATCTCGGCCTTATATTTAAGTAACTTATGGAAAGAGGCAGGACTGCCAGATGGAATTTGGACAGTCGTGAATGGTGATAAAGAGGCGGTTAATGAACTGCTGGAAAATAAAGAGATACAAGCAATTTCATTTGTTGGATCAACACCTGTTGCGGAGTATATTTACCAAACAGGAACGAAGCACAATAAACGAGTTGCTGCATTTGGTGGCGGGAAGAACTTTATGATTGTCATGCCAGATGCAAACCTAGAGCAAACAGCTAATGCCTTTTTAGGTGCAGCATATGGAGCGGCGTCTCAACGTTGTATGGCAATTTCAGGGGCAATCGTCGTTGGGAAAGATACTGAACAACGCTTTACAGAGATAGTAAAAGAGAAAATCTTAAAATTAAAGGTTGGCCCATATACAGATGACGAGGTAGACTTTGGCCCAGTTATTACGCAGCAATCAAAAGATACCATTCTTCGATATATCGACGGTGCTATTACAGAAGGGGCTAATCTTGTGACGGATGGTCGAAATCCGAAAATATGTGAAACATCTAAAGGTTTTTATCTTGGTCCGACATTGATAAATAATGTAACGCCAGAAATGACTATTTTTAAAGAGGAGGTTTTTGGCCCTGCACGTATTGTTGTAGGCGTTGAAACCTTACAAGAAGCTATTGATTTGATTAATGATCACGAACTTGGGAATGGTGTCACGATGTTTACGGGTAGCGGCTCGGCAGCGCGTAAATTCCAAGAAGAAATTGAAGTAGGTATGGTAGGCGTTAATGTTCCGATTCCGATTCCAGTTGGCTATCACAACTTTGGAGGATGGAAGCGCTCTAAGTTCGGTGAAGGACATATGTTTGGGCCAGACCAAGCACGATTCTTTACGAAAGCGAAAACAATTTCTGAACGCTGGCCTGATGAAACAGAGGATACAACAAGTTCATTTGCGTTCCCAAGCAATAACGATGTAAATAAGTGAATGAAGGGGTGTATAGATATGGTTCAAGTAAATCTTAAAAGTGATATTTTAAAAAAAGATGAACAATATGTATGGCATTCAATGAAACCCTATAATCCACAAGCAACATATGTGGTAGAAAAATCAAATGGTGCAAGGATTGTTGATACAGATGGCGTTGAATACATCGATGCAATGGCAGGATTGTGGTGTGTAAATGTAGGTTACGGTCGTAAAGAATTAGCAGATGTAGCACATGAGCAAATGATGAAAAATGCATATGCTCCTTTATCGCAGGGACATTTACCTGCAGTTGAACTGGCTGAAAAGATTAATGAAATGCTTGGTGGAGATTATGTTATTTTCTTCTCTAATAGTGGGTCAGAGGCTAACGAAACTGCGTTTAAAATTGCGCGTCAGTATCATCAACAAAAAGGGGAAAGCTCTCGCTATAAAATTGTTTCTCGCTACCGTGCATATCACGGAAGTTCTTTTGGTGCATTGGCTGCGACAGGGCAAGCGGAACGAAAATATAAATATGAACCACTATCTCCTGGCTTTATCCATGTAGCGCCACCTGATCAATATCGAGAACATGAAAGTGATACACTTGCCCCAACAGAATTAGCAAGCGTCAAGGCTGTAGATAAGACGATGACGTGGGAGCTAAGTGAAACAGTAGCCGCGATGATTTTAGAGCCAATTATTACAGGTGGGGGAGTCATCATGCCTCCGGAGAACTATTTAAAGGGCATTGAAGAAGTGTGTAAAAAACATGGAGCTTTAATGATTGTAGACGAAGTAATTTGTGGTTTCGGTCGAACAGGTAAGCCATTTGGATTTATGAACTACGGTGTTAAACCTGATATTATTACGATGGCAAAAGGAATTACAAGTGCCTATTTACCATTATCAGCTACAGCGGTAAAACGGGAAATTTATGAGGCATTTACCGAGTCAGATGCATATGGTTATTTCCGCCATGTCAATACATTTGGCGGATCACCAGTCGCATGTGCGGTCGCATTGAAAAATATTGAGATTCTTCAGCAAGAAGCATTATTTGAAAGATCTAGTGAGGTTGGAGCTGCTACTCTGCAAGCACTTCAGCAAGCATTGAATAATCATCCGAATGTTGGGAATGTTCGCGGCAAAGGTTTATTAATTGGCATTGAGTTAGTTTCAGATAAACCGTCGAAGGAGCCTTTACCAATAGATAAAGTAAATGCTGTTATTGCCGCATGTAAGGAGCAGGGTATTATTATCGGTAAAAATGGTGCTACTGTTGCAGGCTTTAATAACGTATTAACATTATCTCCACCACTTAATATTGTACAAGAGGATCTTGATACAATTATAAAAGTTGTCATTGATAGTATTCATAAAATTTAAATACAAAGCTGTCTCAAAAGTCGTAATAACACTTTTGAGACAGCTTTTTGATCTTACAGCATAAGAAAGGCTAGGCGCACTATGAGTATGAATAAAATTACTCCTGCCAGAAATAGTAATAATAAAATTCTCTTTTTTAAAGTATCATTCATACGAGCCTTCACCTACTCTTTTGTTGTTTTAAATATGTAGCCACTATAAGAATTATAGATAATTAGCACAATGCCCATTAACATGAAATTTGATATGAGGGAACTACCGCCATAACTTAAAAATGGCAAAGTCATACCTGTTACAGGTAAAAGTCCAATTGTCATACCGATATTTTGCGTAATTTGGAAGGCTAATAAACTAGCAATGCCAGCTCCCATCAATGTCATAAATGGGTCCTTTGCTTCTACTGTAATGAGAACAATACGGTAAATAACAAAAAATAGAAGAGTAATGACAAATGCCCCTCCAATGAAGCCGAACTCTTCAGCGATGTTGGCAAAAATGAAATCGGTATGCTTTTCCACGACATAGACATTATTTTTCATGTACCCTTTTCCAGTAAACTGCCCTGTACCAATTGCCGAAAATCCCTGCCTTGTTTGAAAAGATGAGTCCGGATATTCATTTGGTTGCAACCAGCCATAAATTCGAGAAATTTGATGCCCTGATAATTTATTTAAAATTTTATCTGTAAAAAAATCATTAAACTTTACATAAAGAATAACCACTACGCTGAGAATTGATACCGGAATGGCTGTAAAGAGTATAAGTAATTTTTTTTGTATACCTGAAAAGAAAATCATCGGTATAATCATCGACATATAAAGCATGACCATGCCCGTATCTGGTTGCTTGTAAACAGCAAGCGTAGGTGGAAGAGTGATAATAGCGATGATTAAGAGTAGTCGCATATCCGTTAAAAAGGTTGGGCGCTCATATTTCTCTCGATGTGCAACAATAACCTTACTGACTACGATTAAAAACGCGAACTTTAAAAACTCTGACGGCTGAATAGATCCTAAAACGGGGATTTGGTACCAGCGTTTTGCTTCATTTATAGTCCGAGCTATACTTTCTGGTGCAATAAATAAGCCAAATGTTAATAAGACCATCGCCCAATAAAATGGCCAGCCAATCTTTTTTAGTTGCTCAATATCAAGCTTTGCTACTCCAAACATAATTAAAAATCCGATTAGGTAATAAAAAAATTGCTTTGTAATAAACGAGCTTGTATACTGCTCAAACACCGTACTACTGGAATGAACAAAGAGACAACTAATGATACCGAGCAATGCCAAGCTAATAACTAAACTTTTATCTAATTTATTAAACTGTAACATTCACACACCTCCCTTTTGAGTAATTTTGCCTTAGCGAAATTGCCGCTGCCGCTTCGCTTTCGCGCAGAAAACAATTGCCGCTGCCGCTTCGCTTTCGCGCAGAAAACAATTGCCGCTGCCGCTCCGCTTTCGCGCAGAAAACAATTGCCGCTGCCGCTTCGCTTTCGCGCAGAAAACAATTGCCGCTGCCGCTTCGCTTTCGCGCAGAAACAATTGCCGCTGCCGCTCCGCTTTCGCGCAGAAAACAATTGCCGCTGCCGCTCCGCTTTCGCGCAGAAAACAATTGCCGCTGCCGCTCCG